>NZ_FR896418.1:21686-40131 GCF_000435155.1 Dialister sp. CAG:357
GGTCAAGAGCGAAGTGAAAGCGATCAGGAATACGAGACGGAGCGTCATTTCCACGCCGTTCCTGATACCTTCTTCGCTGATATGGATGAATTTCCAGGAAAAAAGCTCGGTTCCCGGTGTCGTGAATACGTGGATGGCCAGTGTGAAGAGAAGGATGAACCATAATGGCTTCACGGCTCTCCATACAAGCTTGTAAGGCACGCCGGATACGGAAATCGCGCCGAGCGTGAAAGCGGCCACGAGAAGGTAGGAAAACGGGTTATTGGCCAGGAATATCGCAATGATGAAGATCATCGTGCAGAGAATCTTCGCGCGGGGGTCCATCCTGTGCAGGAAAGAGTCGCCCGGGTAGTACTGTCCAAGCGTCATATCTGTCAGCATGATTTCTTCCCTCCCAGCATTTTTGCCATGCGGTCGATGGCTTCCTTTGTCGTCTTTGCGTCTTCCGGAACGGGGATACCGCGGGCTTTGAGCGCCTGCAGTGTCTGCGTCAGAGGGGGCGCGTCGACGCCGCATTCCTTCAGCTCTTCCCTGTGATTCAGGAAGATATCCATCGGATCGCCGTCAAGGACGAGCTTCCCCTTGTGCATGACAAGAAGCCTTGTCGCAAGGCGGGCAATGTCGTCCATATTATGGGAAACGAGGATGACAGAGAATACGCCCTTATTGTACCAGTCCCAGATGCGGCTGAAGATTTCTCTTCTTCCAATCGGATCGAGACCGGCGGATGGTTCGTCAAGTATCAGGAAATCCGGATGCATGGCAATGACACCCGCTATGGCAACACGGCGCTGCTGTCCGCCGGAAAGACGGAACGGCGAGCGGCCTGCGAATTTTTCATAATCAATGCCGGCAAAGCGCATGGCGCTTTTGACACGCTTGTCCACTTCTTCCTCGTCGCATCCAAGGTTCTTCGGCCCGAAAGCGATATCCTGCGCTACGGTTTCTTCGAAGAGCTGATGCTCCGGGTACTGGAATACCATCCCGGCGGAATGGCGCTTGGACACGGCATCCTTCGTCTTTGCTGCAAGATCGATGCCGTCGATGGTGACTTTGCCGCTCGTCGGATGGATGAGCCCGTTCAAATGCTGGATGAGCGTGGACTTGCCGCTCCCCGTATGTCCGATGACGCCGATGAATTCGCCCTTATTGATCGTGAGATCGACATGCGAAAGCGCCGTCTTTTCAAACGGGGATCCTTTGCCGTAAATGTAGCTTATATCTTCGACACGTATGGACATAACGCTTCTCCCAGCTCCTCATCGGTCAGGCAGTCTTCCGGAATCTTGAATCCCTTCTCGCGAAGGCCGTGCGCCAGGTCGGCTGCGACCGGCACATCAAGACCCATCTTTGTCAGCTTTTCTGCCTGAGAAAATACTTCTCTTGCCGTTCCCTGCATCTTGAGCTCGCTCTGGTCGACGACCAGAACGTGATCGGCAGTCACGGCTTCTTCCATGAAATGCGTAATGAGGACGATTGTGATGCCCTCTTTTTCATTCAGTTCATGAATCGTCTTCATGACCTCGGCTCTTCCCGAAGGATCGAGCATGGCCGTCGGTTCATCAAGGACGATGCAGTCCGGATGCATGGCAAGAATGCCTGCAATGGCGATTCTCTGCTTCTGCCCGCCGGAAAGCATGGCAGGTGCATGCGTGCGGAACTCGGTCATGCCGACTTTTTCAAGAGCGGCATCGACGCGGCGGCGGATTTCATCCGGAGGCACGCCCAGGTTTTCCGGGCCGAAAGCGACATCTTCCTCCACAATCGCAGCCACCAGCTGGTTGTCCGGATTTTGGAATACCATGCCTACCTTCTGCCTTATATCCCAGATATGGGAATAATCCGATGTGGACATTCCCTCGACGATCACTTCACCGGACGTAGGCATCATGAGCGCATTCAAATGACGGGCCAGCGTGGATTTGCCGCTCCCGTTCGTTCCGATGATCGCCGTGAAGGATCCCTTCATGATCTGGGCCGTCACGTCCTTCAGGGCATCGAACGTCTTGCCGTCCTCTGTCTCGAACGTGTGGGTCAAGTGACGGATGTCGAAGAGGACTTCCCCTTCCCCATCTTTCCTGATTTCTTTATCCATCTTTCCTCTTTCTCTTACTCAACAGGAAAACATTACAATTTAACAATCTATAATATAACAGAAGCGCGGCATTACAGTCAACCCGCAGCGCCGCGCTTAATTAACAAATATTTTATTCGCTTTGTATTGACAATCAAATCCAGCCAAACTTCTTGCAGGCGTAATAAATCCCGTCATCATCGGCTCTTTTCGTGATGTACTTCGCTTTTTCTTTGAGCTGCGGCTTCGCATTGCCCATAGCTATGCTGAACCATTCATCCCTGAACATGGAGCGGTCGTTCATGCCATCGCCGAAGACGACGACATCCTCATCTGAAAGGTTGTAGCGCTTCATGACTTCGAAGATGCCTCTTTCCTTATGGACCGGCTCGATCAGCATATTATCCTTCCTGAACCAGACATGCGGAAGCGTATGAAGCGGAATCTCAGGAAGATCATCCTTCGTGCAGGCAACGAAAATCTTGTGGATCGTGTCCACTTTCCTGAAGTCAAAGGAAGGATCGACGACCGTTTCATAGTACCTGTCCTTCACGCGGGAGAGGTACAAGTCCGAAGTCGCCACACGCATTTTCTTATTTTCCGGGCAGACAGCAAAAGGAAATCTCTCACTGTCGATTTCCGAAAGCGTCCTGATGCAGTCTTCAAGAGGAAGACCCTCATCATAAATCAGCTCCCCATGAATGGTCAGAGCATTTCCCCCGTCGGAAACAGCGGCGCAGATGCCAAGGGCCTTCGCCACTTCCCAGGCGTCCACCTGCATCCTTCCCGTCGCAATCGCTACAAAATGACCGTTATCCTGCAGCTCCTTGATGGCCTCTCTCGTGCTGTCCGGATAATCGTTCGTCAGCGGTGTCGTCAATGTCCCGTCGATATCAAAGAAAAAGAATTTTCTTCCGTTCATCCTTACTCCTCCTGCCGTATAATCACTTTCATTATACTACATTCCGGAGACTTTACCGAATGATTCTTGCAAACCGGACAATAAAAAAGAGCCGCCTCAGCGGCAGCTCTCTTTCATTCATGTATTACAGAAGTTTTTCAATAGCCGGAGCGATTTCTTCCGGTGTGATGGTCGGTTCGAAACGTTCTACGACATTGCCTTCGCGGTCGATCAGGAATTTGGTGAAGTTCCATTTGATTCCGTCGCCTTCAAGGATTTCCGGATGTTTTTCCTTCAGCATCGGAACGAGTTTCGGTGCAATCGGATGATCCATGTTGAAGCCCTTGAAGCCTTTTTCCTTGGTCAGGTAAGCGAAGAGAGGCTGCGGGTTGTCACCGCGTACGTCGCCCTTCTTGAACATCTGGAAGGTAACGCCATAGTTGACCTTGCAGAATTCCTGGATTTCTTCATTGGTTCCCGGATCCTGTTCATTGAACTGGTTGCTCGGGAAGCCGAGGATTTCCAGGCCCTTGTCCTTGTATTCCTTATACAGTTTCTCAAGGCCTGCAAACTGCGGTGTGAATCCGCACTTGCTTGCTGTATTGACGATCAGAATAACCTTGCCTTTATACTGAGAGAGAGAAACTTCCTTGCCCTGCATGGTGGTGCATGTAAAATCATAAACGCTCATTATGTTTCCTCCTTTATATTAAAACATTGAAATGCCTTTATCTTTATTATATTGATTGATTTCGAAATAGTCAATGTGAAAAAAGTAATTTTTACGTCAAATTCAAAGGAAAAGGCTATGCTGAATCATCAAGATCTCCAGAATTTTTGCAAAAAAAAGAAGCGGTAGAGCCGCTTCAAAAGGGGATGGGCACCAGCCCCAAAAAATGAGAAACCTGTATAATAACACCTTGCAGCGTTATTACCTGAATTAGGAGATGCAGCTCTTTCCCTCAAGCTGCATATTAATGAACTCCGATATATGAGAACTTCCTTGCGGAAGGATCTGTAAAAAGTGAGGGTGATGATCGTATTTCCCTTTTACTCCATCTTTACTCCATCACCCGGAAGAAGAACCATGTCGGGACCCCTGTGGAGGTAACCCTATCTATGTAAAGGTGCATAAGCGCCGTTTACAACTTGCTAACCTGCCCTTACTGCTGAAGCGCCTTTCCCTTGGCGCTCCAGCGGCAGGCGGAGAATGACGTTCCCTGGCGCCATCCTCCAGTCTTGCATGAATGACCCTGAATCCTCCTCATTCACCAAAAAATCCACTCTACCGACACGGATAGAGTGGACGCCAAAAAGACATTCTCACACCATCCTATCGCTCGTAGGTTTTTGCGGTGATTAAAAACAGGCAGTTCTCCTGACTCTGCTTCCTCGCTTCTCCTGTCTTCCCAATCTCCTCAGTGACATTACTGGAGTCGCTCCGCATTACAGTGGCGGGACCGTGCCGGCATTTCACCGGTCTTCCCTATTAAGCCCTGACGGGCACCTGTTTCCTTGATTCAGTTTATTCTCCTCAGTTAGTCAAACCGGAAATCCCCAATAAAAAACCCCTTTGCACGAACGCAAAGAGACATCATAGACATCCCCTTCCCATCGCTCGTGGGTACAATCGGTGACAAAAAACAGGCAGTTCTCCTGACTTTGCTTCAACGCTTCTCCTGCCTTCCCGGTTTCCCAGTGACATATTTGGAGTTGCTCCGCATTACAGTGGCGGGACCGTGCCGGCATTTCACCGGTCTTCCCTATTAAGCCCTGACGGGCACCTGTCTTATCCGTATTTAACTGTAGATATCATATCACTATATATTGTAGGTGTCAATGTGACAGATTCTCAAAATCACCTAAAAGTGCCATATATGCCTATTCTATATACACTGCGTGCTTCTTATCTATACAAGATTCCCGATATCTCGGTATTTCTCTGATTCTATCAAACAATCTGTTTCGCGCAAAATGCATATATTCGTGTGTACGATATTGAGTAAGATATTCCGGGAAGCATATATGGGAAATTAAAGCTGCTTCGTGCGATATCTTCTATATAAGGATCAGATCTCCTTCTGCCCGCAGCACATGCAGCACTAAAACACTTTTCAGGTAATTCCAACGGATCAGCTGTCAAAGGGCAAAAAACCTTGATGGCAAGTTCTAACAGCCTGACAGGCAAATCAGTTTCTCATTTCTTTTGTTCCTTTATATAAGAACCAGGAGTCATTGAAAGAAATATTCGCTCTCGGCTGCATTTAAAGCCTGTCAGAACATGCAGTCAGGATAAAACAGATGGAAGCCTCGTTCCCCATTTGTCTTCCCTTAAAAGCATTAATTTCAAGGCAAAATCACATATCAATGATTCATTCCATGAAAACGATCATGAGCCGAATATGGAATATACTGACATACTTCCCATGATACTTGTCCAAAGGATTGAATACTTGCATCATCTCCGAATCCTGCTGCGATGTTCCTGCCCATGCTTTTCCACATCTTCAATGCCAAATCCCCCTTGAAAACCGAATAAGAGACATAGAAAAAGAGCATAAGATGCTCCATTCTTAGAATCACCACAAAACCAGGAAAGGAATGCAATCTACATGCTCTCTTGGTCAACTATATCAAATCTCTACTAAAATATAAAGTACCAATTTGCCTTTCATGAATCTGCCGTTCCTGATGTCCGTGATACGGAATGAATGGGTACGGAAGTGATGAGTACTCCTTGCACTGATCAAGTATTTATCCTCTCCATTAGTACGCGGTAATGACAGTCGATTCATAAAAGGGGGATTAGTCACAAAAGAGGGGCTGGCATCAAAATGCCATTCCCCAAAAACGTGAAAAACCAAATTAAAATGTCAATGAAACCAGGTAAACACGGGCCTCATCGGCTATAAAACCAACACGAAATGTCCTATAAGCCTATAATCCGCAATTGCGCGCAAAAAAAGAGCAGTGCCGAAGCACTGCCCTTTTAGATTAAGCGATGTTCATTAAGCTAATATTAGCCAACAGTGAACAGCGGATCGCCGCCCTGTACGGACTGGCCTTCCTGAGCCTGCATGGAGGTGATCTTGCCATCGCATGGAGCCATGATCGGGTTGCCCATCTTCATAGCTTCGAGTACGAGGACTTCGTCGCCTGCTGCTACTGCGTCACCAACATGTTTGTTGATGCGGATGACTTTACCAGGCATTGGAGCTTCAACTGCTTCGCCTGCACCTGCAGGAGCTGCTGCCGGAGCCGGAGCTGGAGCCGGAGCTGGAGCTGGAGCTGGAGCTGGAGCTGCTGCTGGAGCCGGAGCTGCTGCCGGAGCTGGAGCTGCTGCCGGAGCCGGAGCCGGAGCTGCTGCTGCAGCGCCGCCGTCTTTAACTACTACATCGTAATCCTGGCCGTTAACTGTTACAGTAAATTTTCTCATTGTCTTTCCTCCTAAATGATTGTACTTTCAACTTTCAATTAGAACTGCTGGTTGCCGGAAACGCCCGCAATGCGAGCTGCGGAAGTCCAGCCAGGTCTAGCTGCCGGGCGGATGGAGACGATTTCGCCGCCACCCATAGCAACGATAGCAGCAGCGATAGCTGCTACGACTGCACCATTGTTAGCTGCTGCAGGAGCTGCTGCTCTTGCTGCTGGAGCTGCTGCCTTTTTAGGAGCTGGTGCCGGTGCTGCGGACTGATTGAGAGATGAACGTACCTGCCAGATCATGATCAGGGCAATTACTGCAACGATAGCAGCAAAAACCGCGATATACATAACTGTACTGTTATCCATCTGTACCCATCCTTTCAATATAGAGATTTAAGCGGCAAATATTAGAGCGGAATGTTTCCGTGTTTCTTTGCCGGATGTACTTCGTGCTTGGAAGCAAGCATCTTCAGTGCATTGATGATTGTCGGGCGGGTATTTCTTGGATCGATTACTGCATCTACATAGCCACGTTCTGCAGCTTTGTAAGGAGTAGCGAATTCCTCGACATATTCCTTTGTGCGTTCTTCTTTGTTCGGGTCTTTCTTGAAGATGATGTTAGCTGCGCCTGCAGGTCCCATAACTGCGATTTCAGCGGTTGGCCAAGCGAATACCTGGTCAGCGCCCTGTTCACGGGAGCACATAGCGATGTAGGAGCCGCCGTAAGCTTTACGCAGAATCATGGTGATCTTCGGAACTGTAGCTTCGCAGTATGCGAACAGCATCTTAGCGCCGTGACGAATTACGCCAGCATATTCCTGCTGTTTGCCAGGCAGGAAGCCAGGAACGTCGACAACGTTCAGAACCGGAATGTTGAAGCAGTCGCAGAAACGAATGAAGCGAGCTGCTTTATCGGATGCGTTGTAGTCAAGGCAGCCTGCCATGAATGCTGGCTGGTTAGCAATGATACCAACAGTCTGTCCGTCCATACGAGCGAAGCAGGTGATGATGTTCTTTGCGAATTCCTTAGCTACATCGTAGTATTCGCCATTATCAACAATGGATTTCAGTACATCATACATATTGTACGGTGCATTGGAGCTTTCCGGCATAATGGTGTCCAGAGCTGGATCAGTTCTGGTCGGATCGTCTCCGGTTTCTACGATCGGAGCGTCTTCCATGTTGTTGCTCGGGAGGAAGCTGAGCAGGTAACGAATCTGTTTAATGCAGTCTTCGTCGTTTTCAGCTGCGAACTGAGCTACGCCGGATGTACGGTTATGGGTCATAGCGCCGCCGAGAGCTTCAGCGGTGATCTTTTCGCCGGTGACGGATTCAACGACAGCCGGGCCGGTCAGGAACATCTGGGATGTTTTCTTAACCATGTAAATGAAGTCGGTCAGAGCCGGGGAGTAAACAGCGCCGCCTGCGGACGGTCCCATGATTGCAGAAATCTGCGGGATTACGCCGGAAGCGATGGTGTTGCACCAGAAAATCTTGCCGTAGCCGGAGAGGGCATCGACAGCTTCCTGAATACGAGCTCCGCCGGAATCGTTCAGGCCTACGCAAGGTGCACCGACTTTGAGAGCCAGTTCATTTACGTGAACGATCTTTGCAGCGTGCATTTCACCAAGGGAGCCGCCTTCAACGGTGAAGTCCTGAGCGAATGCAAATACCAATCTTCCATCAACAGTGCCGTAACCTGTTACAACGCCTTCGCCCGGGAGATCTTTCTTTTCCTGGCCGAAGTTGTGGCAGCGGGATTTTACGAGGGCATTGACTTCAACGAAAGTGCCTTCATCAAACAGAAGAGCGAGTCTTTCACGAGCAGTCAGTTTGCCTTTTGCATGCTGTTTTTCAATACGTTTTTCGCCACCCATAGCCTCAACATGAGCGAGGTTCTTATGGAGAAGTTCAATTCTTTCTTCAACAGTTGCCATTCTTACACCTCCAAAAATATTAGGGTCCCCCGCAAGGGGGATGATCCGCCCAGAATGGGCGAATCATTTGCCATCATTCAACTTATTTATTGAAGGACGGGCCGCCAGGGCGTTCTGTCAGTTCAAGCAGAAGGCCGGTAGCCTTTGGATGCAAGAATGCGATATGACAGCCGCCTGCACCGACACGCCATTTCTTGTCGATGAGCGGAACTTCTTTAGCCTGCAGATCTGCGAGGCATGCTTCGATGTCGTCAACACGAAGAGCAACATGCTGGAAGCCGTTCTTCCCGCCGTTGGATTTTTCAATGAAACGAGCGATCGGGCCATCCGGAGTTGTGGAACCCAAGAATTCGAGTTCGCAAGCTTCGGTCTGCGGGGATGGTTTGAAGAAGCTTGTTGTTACATGCTGATCTTCAACGGTTTCATCCGGCAGGGATGGATCCAGTCCCAGAATGTCTTTCATCTGCTGTTTAATAAGAGCCAGGTCTTTAACAGCTACGCCTACATGATCGACACACAAAACTTTGAATGCCATAATAACTCCTCCTTTATAAATTATTTGAATATTTTGCCCACGATGGAATCGACGACAGTGAATGGATCAGTTTTCCTTTCAAATACGTCTTCCACGTAGCCATTGAATTCACCCGTCTTGGAGAGGTTTTCTTCAATATGACGGGAAATGCGGTCGTGAATCATTTCGAGCATCTCGCTGCGTGCGCGTTCGCGTCTGCGTTCTTCCAGCAAGCCGGATTCTTCGAGATACTTTCTATGATCACCCAGAGCTGTTACTACATCTTCTACACCCTGGTCTTTATTCGCGATCGTTCTTTCGATCGGCGGACGCCAGTTCTGAGCTTCGCCCAGATCGAGCATCATTTCGATCTCAACATTCAAACGATCTGCGCCGTCGCGATCACATTTATTGATGACAAATACGTCACCGATTTCAAGGATACCAGCCTTGATTGCCTGAATATCGTCGCCAAGTCCGGGTACGAGCACAACAAGTGTGGTATCCGCATTCTTAACGATATCGACTTCGGACTGTCCTACGCCTACTGTTTCGATGAAAATTACATCGAGACCGAAAGCATCCATCAGTTTAACCGCATCTGCGGTCTTGCGGGACAAACCCCCGAGACTGCCGCGTGTACCCATACTACGGATATAAACACCCTTATCCAACGTCAGGTCGTTCATACGAATACGGTCACCAAGAATGGCGCCGCCGGAGAACGGACTGGTAGGATCGACAGCGACGATGCCTACTGTTTTACCCTGTTTGCGAAACTGCTTTATGAGGGCATCAGACAGTGTGCTCTTACCCGCACCAGGCGCACCAGTGATACCGATGACCTGAGCACGACCGGTATGGTGATAGATATCTTTCATGATATCTTCATAACCATCACGTTCGTCTTCAACGATGGTAATTGCTCTCGCTAAGGCGCGTCTATTTCCATTCCAAAAATCCTTCATAGAAAATTCCATGGATACACCGCCTTTTCGAGGAGTAAATCAAGAGAAATAAATAGTTGTAAAGGGCTGAGAGTGCACCCAGCCCTTTAACAGCTAAATTACACTAATAAACCGCCAAGTGGTAGTCTAAAAGCTAATTATTTTACATTTGCCTGGATGAAGTCAATAACTTCTTTGGTTGGTGTGCCAGGTGTGAAGATAGCCTTTACGCCTGCTTTTTCCAGACCTGAGATATCAGCAGCCGGAATTACGCCGCCGCCGATTACGAGTACATCGCCCATGCCTTTAGCTTCAAGAGCTTTGACAACTTCCGGGAACAGTGTGTTGTGAGCGCCGGACAGCAGGGACAGTGCTACTACATCAACGTCTTCTGCGTCAGCTGCTTCAACGATCTGTTCAACGGTCTGGCGAAGACCTGTGTAAATAACTTCCATGCCTGCATCACGGAGTGCACGGGCAATAACCTTTGCGCCGCGATCATGTCCATCAAGACCCGGTTTAGCTACGAGTACTCTGATACGTTTATCTGCCATTGTTAATTACCTCCAGAACTATTTCCGATTATCGAATTAAAGTGTGTTGTGCGGTTTGTATTCGCCGAATACCTTACGGAGTACTCCGCAGATTTCGCCGAGGGAGCAATAAGCACGTACGCAGTCGAGAATAACTGGCATCAGGTTTACTTCTTCATCAGCAGCTGCAACTTCCAGCTTCTTCAGTTCTTCCTGAACCTTAGCGTTATCACGTTCTGCTTTAACTTTAGCCAGTTTGTTCTTCTGGAATTCACCAGCGGAGGAGTCAACCTTCAGCAGGCCTTCAACCGGTGGTTCTTCCATTGTGAACTTGTTGACGCCAACGATTGTCTTTTCGCCGGATTCAACAGCCATCTGCCAAGCATAAGCGGAGTCCTGAATTTCCTTCTGGATATAGCCTTTATCAATAGCTTCTACAGCGCCGCCCATTTCATCGATCTTTCTGATGTATTCTTTAGCTTCAGCTTCGATAGCGTTGGTCATAGCTTCAACATAGTAGGAGCCGCCGAGCGGATCAACTACGTCAGCCAGGCCGGATTCATAAGCAACGATCTGCTGTGTACGCAGAGCGATGGTTACGGATTCAGTGGTTGGCAGAGCCAGAGCTTCATCGCGGGAGTTGGTGTGCAGGGACTGGGTTCCGCCCATAACAGCTGCTGCTGTCTGCAGAGCAACACGAACGATGTTGTTGTTTGGCTGCTGAGCTGTCAGCATGGAGCCTGCGGTCTGGGTGTGGAAACGCAGTTTCATGGATTTTTCGTTTTCAGCGTGGAATCTTTCTTTCAGAATTGTAGCCCACAGACGACGGGAAGCGCGGAATTTAGCGACTTCTTCGAGTACGTTGTTGTGTGCATTCCAGAAGAAGGACAGACGTGGAGCGAATTCATCGATGTTCATGCCAGCTTTCAGAGCTGCTTCGATGTAAGCGATACCATCAGCGATGGTGAATGCGATTTCCTGAGCAGCGGTGGAACCAGCTTCACGGATGTGGTAACCGGAAATGGAGATGGTGTTCCACTTCGGAACGTTCTTGGAGCAGTATTCGAAAATGTTGGTGATTAAACGCATGGATGGTTTAACCGGGAAAATGTAGGTGCCGCGAGCGGAGTATTCCTTCAGAATATCGTTCTGAATGGTGCCGCGGAGTGCGGAAGCAGGAACGCCCTGTTTTTCAGCAACTGCAATGTACATAGCGAGCAGAACGGATGCCGGTGCGTTGATGGTCATGGATGTGGAAACTTTGCCCAGGTCGATCTGATCGAACAGGATTTCCATATCTTTCAGGGTATCAATAGCAACGCCTACTTTACCAATTTCGCCTTCAGCCATCTTATCATCGGAGTCATAACCGATCTGGGTTGGAAGGTCGAATGCTACGGACAGACCAGATCCGCCGTTAGCAATCAGGTAACGATAACGTTTGTTGGATTCTTCAGCGGTTGCGAAGCCTGCATACATACGCATGGTCCAGAGACGGCCACGATACATGGTCGGCTGTACGCCACGGGTGTATGGATATTCGCCCGGGAAACCGAGGTCTCTTTCATAATCAAAACCTTCGAGATCGAGAGGTGTGTACAGGTTCTTGTGTTTAAGACCAACTCTTTCCGGATGTTTTGCCGTCTGTTTTGCATATTCTGCATTGTAGGCATCAAGTTTAGCTTTCAGGGATTCGTTAGACATGAGTTCATCTTCCTCCTAAAAAAGTAAGTAAGTAACTTCTGGGAAAAAACTTCCCATCATTTATCAGCGGCGGCGTCTTTATGCTCTTCTCACTGTTTTCTAAGGGAACTTCTTTCCGGTCCAGGGCCCGCAACGCCTTCCCCGCTGCAGCGCTTTTTCAAGTCTTCTTGCAGCGGTTTCAGGACACTTGCGAAACCCATGTGTATGACACTGTCAATGGGCAGTCATCATCATAGATTATTATACAGTACTGAGTTTATTTGTAAAGCATTAAAAATTTTAATACAGCACTAAATTATTTCTTGAAGTGCATATCGCCGGTTTCTGCCAGGCTTTCATGGAATTTGAAAGCTTCCGGAAGAATGTGCGGGGTCTGGCTGTGGCCGCATGCGGCAACTGCTCTTTCATAGTAGTCCATGAGCTGATCTCTGTAGGACGGATGAGCAACGTTGTTGATGATAACCTTTGCTCTTTCCTTCGGGCTCAGGCCGCGAACATCTGCGACACCCTGTTCAGAGATGAATACATGGGTATCGTGTTCGGTGTGGTCAACATGGGAGCACATCGGAACAACTGCGGAGATCTTGCCGCCCTTAGCGGAGCTGTGGCAGAAGAAGCAGGACAGGAATGCGTTACGAGCGAAGTCGCCGGAACCGCCGATACCGTTCATCAGCTTGGTGCCTGCTACATGGGTGGAGTTTACGTGGCCGTAAATATCCATTTCAAGAGCCGTGTTCATGCCGATAACGCCGATACGACGAACAACTTCACCGTTGTTGGAGATTTCCTGCGGACGCAGAACGATCTTCTTGTTGTATTTTTCGATGTTGTCGTAGAAACGTTTCAGGCCTTCCGGAGATGGAGACAGGGAAGTACCGGAAATCATGTCGATCTTGTCTTTGTCGATCAGCTCGAACATGCCGTCCTGGATAACTTCGGTGTATACGGACAGGTTCTTGAACTGGGATTCAACGAGGCCATGGATAACTGCGTTAGCAACGTTGCCTACGCCAGACTGCAGCGGGAGCAGGTTTTCCGGAAGTCTGCCATGTCTAACTTCGTTGGTCAGGAATTCTACAAGGTTGTTGCCCATTGCTTCAGCGTCGTCATCGAGCGGAGCCAGTGCACGGGTTACGTCTGGCATATCGCATGGAACGATAGCTACGATCTTGGACGGATCGCATTTGATGTACGGTGTGCCGATACGGTCGCCAGCGTGGAGAATCGGAATCGGTTCGCAGTGCGGCGGGTTCTTACGCATGTAAATATCAGCCATGCCTACGAGGCCGAGTGGCTGAGTGGTGTTAACTTCGACAATGACTTTCTTAGCGGTGTCTACGTATACCGGAGAGTTGCCGATAGCAGTTGTCGGGTAGATTTCGCCGTTCGGTCCGATCTTGCATGCTTCAACGACTGCGAAGTCCGGGCCGGTTACGCGTTCGCCTTTAACGTTGGTGAAGAAGCCAGCACGAACCTGCTGTGCTACATGAGACAGATGCAGGTCATAGTAGCTTACCTGGCCATTGTTGATGGCTTTCCTCAGGTTAGCGTTTGTCTGGTAAGGCATACGAACTCTGACGCCGTTTACAGCAACCAGTTCGGTATCGATCTGGGAACCGGTGGAAGCGCCTGTCCAGATATCTACCTGGAACGGGGTCTGTTTCATGCGTTCTGCGAGTTCATGCATTGTAATTTTCGGATAGCCGCATGGCGTAAATCCGGAAATACCGATGATGTCCCCTGCATTGATCATAGCTGCAGCTGCTGCGCCCGGCATGACCTTGGAGAGAAGGCTCTTGTCCTCAATCCTGCTAAGGAATTCACTATCATTGGTGTCGATCATTACTATCATCCTCCCAAAAATAAAATAATATATAAAAGTCCACAGCTTGATTTACCTGCTTTTGCTGCAGATCTTTTTACCTCAGTAAAAAACACAGTCTATACGAGACGGGAATGTTTTCTTCTCTTTATCGAAAATGTTCGGTAAACATTTACTTCAAAAAATCCATTTCCTAATCTAATTCATCATACTGACTGCATTTTTATTTACCTTATCACATTTATCATTATACCACATTTTCTGAGATTGTATCCCCTAAAATAGGTTCTCTGTTTCTTAATTTCTATTATGGGTCATATAAATAATTCCTATTAGACAAATTATGATTTACATGTTGTATAACAATGAAATTTACAGAAAACCATAATCATATATTTCTATTTTTCGTTTGCATGACTTATGCATGAAGCCCACAAACTTGCCAGACTCCAGAAACAAAATGATACGGAACGGCTAAAAAGTACATGGTCTCCGAAGCTGATAATGGCAATCAAGATGACGGCAAGCATGCCGCCTAGGCCCATGGCACGGTCAAAGGCAGTCTCTCCCCCTTTGAAAATCCTGTAGGCGATGATACCCTGCGCAAAGAAAGCAGCCAGGAATGCAAGGCCACCCGGGATCCCTACTTCGGCCAGCATGTTCAGGTACATGTTGTGTGCATGGAAAATCAGTACATTGTCATTCTGTATAAAGAAATTGTAATCCGGGTATGCGAGGAAATACGATCCCCAGCCGATGCCCAGAAGAGGATGTTCTTCAATCATGGCTCTCGTACTTTCCCAGAGAGCGAAGCGAAGATCGACGGACGTGTCATCCC
The DNA here is from genome assembly GCF_000435155.1 of Dialister sp. CAG:357. Taxonomy (NCBI): domain Bacteria; kingdom Bacillati; phylum Bacillota; class Negativicutes; order Veillonellales; family Veillonellaceae; genus Dialister; species Dialister sp. CAG:357. The sequence goes on from NZ_FR896418.1 coordinate 36,380, forward strand.
CTCTGAAAAGGGAAAGGAAACGTTCGGCAATCTGTCCGTGATAAAAGAGAAGGCCAATCGGAACGAGCAGGAATAAAAGACCGAATCTCTTATCATGGAAAATGGCAAGGCCTGCCACGATGCCGCCGGCTGCCACCCACGCGCCTCTGGAATAGGTAAGCGCCAGGCAGGTAAGGAGCACCAGCAGGACGATTCCGAAAATGTACTTTCTTCTCCCCTTCTTCTCATAGAGGAAGAAAGAGGAAAGCGCACTGATGATCATCAGAAGGTAAGCGCCCAGAAGGTTCGGATTCTCCAGCGTCGAATACATGCGGCGGCGGAGAAGCGGGAAACGCTCCGGATCGACCCAGCTCTGCGCGGTAAGATCCTTTGCCATGTCATGGGCATCCGCATACTGGAAGAAACCGTAAGCGGCTACACAGAGAGCACCTGCCAGGAAGGCATAGAGCGCCTTTTCCTTTTCCCTGACCGTACGGATCATGGAAAAGACCATGAGATAGACGGCCGCATAAAGAAGCGGCTGGAGCGACCAGTTGAAAATCGAGAAGAAGCTGTCCTTGGATACGGCCGTGGACAGAAGCGAACACGTTAAAAAGACGGCTCCTGCTCCCCAGTATGGAGGGACGCGGAAGGACACTTCCTTTGATGTACGCCAGTTGACCAGCCACAGGATGAGGGCCGGGATGAGGGGCGCATAGAAAAGGAATGGATTCAGCGGAATCAGGAACAGCGTCAAATATAAAAGATATAGGACATGCTCGCGCGAGCATGCTTTATGCATCAGGCCAAAAAAACCCATTTCCACCTCCGGCTAATAAATTCTATAAAAGGAACCACTTTGTTCCGTATCTCATTATAATAGACTGATTCTTTTAGGGCAACGGCACGCCCTTTCGTCCTTTTCTTTTTTAAAGCGCTTTTTCTTCACTTTTTTTCTCTTTTACTTTTGTATTCTCAAAATAACAATTTTAAAATTTTCTTGACGCTTTCATGACGAAATGCTATAGTATGTCCAACTTGATACAAGCGATGAAGAGAAGAGTACGCGGAAAGAGAGCCAAAGAGAGTCCCGAATGGTGAGAAGGGACGCCGGACATCCGCCGAACATGGCCTTGGAGCATGCGCCGCCGAATGATGAAGTGGCCCGGGAGTTCCCGTTACAGGACAGGAGTGCCTTGCACTTCACAAGGTCTTTCCGGCGACGGAAAGGCGAACATGGGTGGTACCACGAAACAGAATCCTTCGTCCCGTCGGGAAGAGGGATTTTTTTGTACCCGGAATCGTTATTTCCACGAAATCATAAGGAGGACTTACTATGAACTACCGCAAAACTCTCGCCGTTTCCCTCGCTGCTCTTGCTGCCGCTGGTCTCATCGCCGGCTGCGGCGGAGAAAAACCGGCTGCTTCCAAGGCTGCAGGCTCCGCTTCCAAAACAACGACCATCAAAGTCGGCGTCTCCCCCGTTCCGCATGAACAGATCGTCAATGCAGTGAAGGATCAGCTTGCCAAGAAAGGCATCAATGTAGAAATCGTCGAATTCACTGACTATGTCCAGCCGAACCTGGCCCTGAACGACAAGAGCCTTGACGCAAACTTCTTCCAGCACAAACCATATCTGGATGAATTCTGCAAATCCAGAGGCCTGAAGCTTGCTTCCGTCGGTGCTGTTCATCTTGAACCAATGTCCGTTTTCTCCAATAAGTACAAATCCCTCGCTGAACTGCCGGACGGCGCATCCATTGCCATTCCGAACGATCCGACCAATGGCGGCCGTGCTCTCCTCGTCCTCCAGTCTGCCGGCCTGATCAAACTCCGTGACGGTGCTCCTGTCACTGCTACCCCGCAGGATATTGCTGAAAACCCGCACAACCTGAAGTTCTCCGAACTCGAAGCTCCGCAGCTCCCAAGATCCCTGGCTGACGTCGATGCTGCTGTCATCAACATAAACTTCGCTTTGGAAGCCAAGCTGAATCCGAAGGATGCCATCTACACAGAAAGCAAGGACTCCCCGTACGCTAACATCGTAGCTGTAAGAGCTGGCGATGAAAACCGTCCGGAAATCCAGGAACTGATGAAAGCGCTCACCAGCCCTGAATCCAAGAAATTCATCGAAGACACCTACAAAGGCGCTGTCATTCCTGCATTCTGATCAACTAATTAAGGAAATAGAAAAAGACCGTGGATCTGATTTCCATGGTCTTTTTTACTGGCACTATACTATAGCCGCCCGCAAAAAAGAGGCCCCGGGATTTCCGGAGAGCCTCTTCTTTTATTATATATATACTATATATATGTATTTTTGCTATAAGCCCTTATTTCAGGACTGTTCCGTCCGCGAGGGTAATGGTGTGGCCGTTGAAGTTGATGGTGCCAAGGTTGTTGACGGTGGTTGCCTGGCTGTCAGCGGTGAGGTTCCATACAGAGCCTGCTCCGATGAAGATGTCGGCATTGGTCTTGTACTTTTCGCCGCCCTGTGCGTTCGGGATGATGGTGATGGCGCCTGTCCATACGGAGTTGTTTCTAAGGGTCAGGTTGACGTCGGAAATCGTATCGACGACAATATCGCCATTCAGTGTTTCTTCATCAGCAATCAGTTCGACATGGCCGCCGTTAGCGCCCGGGGTGCCCCAGCCGTAAGCGCCGTCATTGCCAAGGGCTGAGAGGATCGGAAGGCCCGGATCCTGCTGGAGGGTTGTCTTCTTCAGCGTGATGCGGTTATGTGTACCGGTGACAAGGAACATGCCGCCGTGATGGGAAATCAGGGTGGAGCCTGTTGCATTGAACTGCTGTACACCCATGGTTCCGATAGCGGAAGGATCAGCGTAGAGAACGATGTTGTACGGTACGGACCCTGTTTCATTGCCTTCGAGCGTGGAGTTTTCAAGGGAAAGCGTATTGTTGTTGCGGACAACGGCTGCCTTGGTATTCTGTGCGTTCACGCTGCTGTTTGTCAGTGTGACGTCGCCATTGACGTATGCGCCGTGGGAGTCCTTGCCAGTCGTGGTGAAATGGCTGCTTTCAGCAAGAATCATGCCGCCGTTCTGGGATACCTTCATAGCCGGGGATGCATAGCCGGATGTGGAAACGGTCGTGTTAACGACTTTCATCATGGCTCTTTCTGCTGTTTCAAGGGCAGGAGAATTGTTTCCTGTCGTTGTAACGGTGGAATCGGTCAGGTTGAGGTAGGTTCCCTTGCTGTATCCGAATGCGCCCGGTGCGCCGAGAGCAGAGGATGTGATGGATGCCTTGGTGAATGCGCCGTGGCCGCCATGGGTGACAAGGAGTGCTGCGTTCATGCCGTACTGATTGGAGCTTTCTGTATTCGTAGCATCGCCGGTCTTTGTGAATGTGTCGCCTGCTGCGCTCATGTAAGCGTAGGAAACGCGAAGTGCATTCTGGTCAGCGGCTGTAGACGTATAAGTCTGAGCATCATAAGTGCCGTCTGTTTCAATCGTTGCTGCGCTTGTTCCCTGATCAGCCGTGTACTTGGCAGTCTGCGCCGGTGTCGGTGCGGGCTCGGGTTCCGGCTCCGGTTCAGGAGCTGGTGTGGGCTCAGGTTCAGGAATGGGTTCCGGGGCAGGAGCCGGTTCTGGTTCAGCCGGTTTCGGAGCTTCCGGAGAAAGGTTCTTGAATGTGCCGGCTTCTACGGCTTTTTCAACATCCGGCAGTGTCAGGGACATGCCTTTCAGAAGTGCTTCAGTGTAGTTGACTTCCGGCTGAGCAGCCTCAGCCGGAGTGCCTGCGGCAGCTGT
>NZ_FR896418.1:40141-41024 GCF_000435155.1 Dialister sp. CAG:357
GCCGGAGTGCCTGCGGCAGCTGTCGTTTCCTGTGCCTTGGCCGGCTGTGCAGCTGTAGCTGCAGCCGCTGCCGGTGCTGCATCCGCTGCAAAAGCGGACATAGAGCCGGCGCCTGTCATGACCAGGGCGCAGAGTAAAGCGGTCAGTTTGCTGTGTTTCATATATTTCCTCTTTTCTGAATAAAGATGATTCATACTCTGGATTCATTTGCTTGATTTATAGATACTAACACTGTTATTTTACATCAAATCAGCCTCGTTGTCACCCGTTCTGCGTTTTATACCGTTTATCACCCCTCACAAATTTTTTATCCTTGCAAAATGTTCTGTAGTATAGTAAAATTCGTTTGGTTCTAAGTTTTAGCGTTGACTAATCCTCAACATATAGTATAATGAAGATAAAGATAGAACAAATTCTATCTTTGATCACACTAAAGGAGGACCACATGGAGGAAAAGCAATTTATTCGCCATTTACCCAGAGCATCCGTGCTCACTTTGAAGGATCAGATCTCCTATCAGGAAGGTCAGATCGCAAGCAAGACGCTGGCGCAAAACAAAAACGTCAGCCTAACCCTCTTTGCCTTTGATAAAGACGAAGAGATCAGCTCTCATCAGTCCACGGGCGATGCTATGATCCAGGTACTGGAAGGAAAAGCTCGCATCATGGTCGGCAAGGAATTCTTCGAGGTTTCCGAAGGAGAATCCATACTGATGCCTCATGACGTAGACCATGCAGTCTATGCGCTGGAACCGATGAAAATGTGTTTGACCGTTGTATTCCCTTATGAAAGATGAAGGGATTTAACGGACCGGAACTCCGTCCCCCCGGCGGCTCCGGGTTAAAAAGAGAGGCTTATAGGACATTTCGTGTTGTTTTTATAG
>NZ_FR896419.1:0-19908 GCF_000435155.1 Dialister sp. CAG:357
CAGTTGACAATAATGGTAATTGCACAAATGCCTAATAAGTTAGTGTACGAGACGGATGAGATGTAGTTCCTCAGCCGCAGGCTGGTTTTGTGGTTTTCAAGGGTGCAGTTTCTAAAAAGGCGAAGCATCCTTTGATGTTTTCAGACAGAACCCATAAATACATTTGTTAGTATCCTTTAATGGCATATTCCAATAAAAAAAGGCTGTGGCAAAATGATTACACATTTTGTCACAGCCTCTCTTCATTTCATTATTTTATTTCATCTGACCAATCAGCGTTCCTGGAAAACGCCTTCGCCGAGGATGCGGACATCCATCGGTACATGGACGCCGTACTGATCCTGGATGCGCTTCTGCACTTCATGGAGAACGTCCAGAATCTGCTGGCAGGTGGCTTTGCCGTTATTGACGACGAAGTCAGGATGCTTGGTGGAAACCTGAGCGTCTCCGATGGAGAAGCCGATGAGTCCCAGATCCTTGATCATGGGACCTACATGGTATCCCGGCGGACGCAGGTACATGGTGCCGGCACTTCTCTTCTCCAGCGGCTGCTTGGTGCGGCGGGAAATCTGGTGCTCGGTCATGTTTCTCTTGATTTCATCCGGGTTTCCCGGAGCAAGGTGGATCTTGATGCCTGTGATGATATCGCCGTTATGCATGAAAATGCTGTCGCTGTCACCGTAATGGAGGTCATCCCAGCCATAGGTCTTCTTCAGCAGGCCGTCTCTTGAAACTGCGTAGACTTCTTCGACGACATTCTTCATCTGGCTGCCATAGCCGTTCGCATTCATGAAAGCAGCGCCGATGACGGTGCCGGGGATGCCGACTGCCCATTCAAAGCCGCGCAGGCTGTTCTTTTCAGCAAAACGGGATACAGTACCCGTGCCGGTGCCGCCAGTGGCAGTGATCCATGTGCCTTCGCAGGTCATGTTCTGCTGCATGCGATTCATGCAGATCGTGATGCCGCGGATGCCCAGATCGCTGACAAGGCAGTTCGAGCCGCCGCCGATGACGGTGACCGGGATTCCTTCTTCATGCGCCTTTTTCAGGACTGCGATTAATTCGTCTTCTGTTGTCGGCATGACGAATGCGTCTGCCGGTCCGCCGATACCATACGTGGTGTGGCGGCTCATCGGTTCGTTGAGCTTTACCTGTCTTTCATTCAGGATTCCGTCGAAAAATTTTGCGTAGTCTGTCATTTATCCAGTTCCAATACGTCCATACCCTGCGACATTGCTTCAGATACGATCTTCTGCAGATCCGCAGCTACTTGATTCCAGCGAATGAATGCCTGCAGGTATTCCTGCGCATTGCTGTTGTTGCTGACGAGTACAGCCAGTTCCTGCAAGTGCTTGTAAGCTTCCTCGTCTTCCTTCTGACCAGCGATTCTTGCGTAGTCCGATTTCATCTGGGCCATGATGTATTCCTTCACCATTTTCCTGGCTTCTTCATCACCCTTGATTTTCTCGGCTGCTTCGGTCAGGCGTTTCATTTCATCGCTTTCCTTGATCTCCTTTGCCAGTGCATACGCTGCATCATAAGTATTCATGACTATCACTGCCTCCTTTGAACAAACGTCCGCTCTTCTGGAGAAGATGCGGGAAACCGGTCTGCCTGAGCGCTTCCATTGCAACGATGGCAACGGCGTTCGACAGGTTGAGCGACCGGGCTTCTTCAATCATCGGGATGCGGATGCAGTCCTCTTCATGCGCCAGAAGGAGATCTTCCGGCAGTCCCTTCGTTTCCTTTCCGAAAACGAGGACATCGTCTTCATTGAAAGACACATCCGTATACGATTTGACCGCCTTTGTCGTGTTGTAGTAGAAATGGCGGCCCTTCAGCATTTCCTTCACGGATTCAAAGTTCGGATGAACATGAACCTCGAGAAGATCCCAGTAATCCAGCCCTGCACGCTTCAGGTGCTTGTCATCGATGGAAAACCCGAGGGGTTCCACCAAGTGGAGCGTCAGATGCTCAGCGGCACAGAGCCTTGATATATTTCCTGTGTTTCCCGGAATTTCCGGTTCAACCAGAACAATATGCATAATTACCCTCTCTAAAAATAACTTCCGTAGCGGTCACGATACCGGTCCTGCTGCTCGCGGCCTTCATACAATTTGAACGTCCTGGCTTTCTGTCCCTTGTAGGAAATCTGGTAAATCGGGCCTGCATCAAGCCCGTCTACGGCCAGACGGTAAATATTGTAATGGAATCCATCAGACTTCTGCGGTATCGGAAGCCCCGTCACATGGACGCCCCCGTTCACCTGGAATTCAGACTTGTAGGACGGCGACATGAAGTTGGCGGGGTGGAGCTCCTCTTCTGTCAGAGGATCAGCCATCTCGACTTCCAGTGTCAGTTCGTCGACAACGAATACGTGCTTGATGGAATTGGCAGAAACAGACGATGCAAGCCCCAGCGCCAGAAGAGCGGCGGACAGGATGATTTTATACTTCATAGCTTTCCCCTTTCGAGAAATGGCAGCAAGCTGCCCTGAACCTCCCTGCATCAAGTACTATTTTAACACATTTACAATCGGTGAAAAACAGACCGCGAAAAAAATAAGCATATACTTTTAAAGACTCTCTATGAAATCCGGACAATAAAAAACTGCGGACGAGCCGCAGTTCTTTACATGTCTTATTTTCTTTCTTTGATTCTTGCTGCCTTGCCGGACAGACCACGCAGGTAGAAGAGTTTTGCACGACGAACGATGCCGCGGCGCTTTACTTCAATCTTAGCCAGACGCGGGGAATGAACCAGGAATGTTCTTTCTACGCCTACGCCGTAGGAAATACGACGAACTGTGAAAGTTTCTCTGACTCCGGCATTTCTTCTGGCAATAACGATGCCTTCGAATACCTGGATTCTTTCATTCTTGCCTTCAACGACCTTAACATGAACTCTTACGGTGTCTCCCGGGCGGAATTCAGGAATGTCATTTCTCAGCTGTTCATTCTCGAGTGTTTCGATAATATTCACGATCTTTTCCTCCTTCTCACAGGACATTCATGCCGATCGTATATGGCAGAGGACTATCCAGAATAACGTTGTCATTATATCACGCTTTTTTTCTCTTTGCAAGGGAAAATGCTTGACAAATGATCAATATCCGGTCATCGGGAGCGCCTGCTTTTTGAGCTTCTTCAGCGCCTTTCCTTCGATTTGGCGGATACGTTCACGAGTGACGCCGAAGTGCTTGCCGACTTCTTCCAGAGTTCTTGGTGTTCCGTCGTCCATGCCAAAGCGCAGGGCGAGGACTCCTTTTTCTCTTTCGGTCAGCGTATCGAGCATGCTGTAGACCTGCTCGCGGCGCATCGTTGCTGCTGCTTCATCTTCCGGGGAAGCTGTCTTCTGGTCTTCGATGAAGTCTCCCAGATGGGAATCTTCCTTTTCGCCGATCGGCGTTTCCAGGGAAATCGGATCCTGGGCAGCCTTCTTGGCTTCCCTGATCTTTTCAAGGCTGATGCCCATTTCCTTGGACAGTTCCTCGTTCGTTGCCTCGCGGCCGTGTTCCTGCAGGAAACGGCGGCCTACGCGGTTCATCTTATTGATTGTTTCGACCATGTGGACAGGCACGCGGATCGTTCTTGCCTGGTCGGCAATGGAGCGCGTAATCGCCTGGCGGATCCACCATGTCGCATATGTACTGAATTTATAGCCCTTGGTGTAGTCGAACTTGTCGACGGCCTTCAGAAGGCCGATATTTCCTTCCTGAATGAGATCCAGGAAAGGCATGCCGCGTCCCGGGTACTTCTTGGCAATGGATACGACCAGACGGAGGTTGGCGTTTGCCATTTCCTTCTTGGCTTCCAGAGCTGCTTCCTTCTCTTCCGGGGTCGCATCTTCCTTCTTGCCTTTTTCGATCGTCTTCGCCAGTTCCATTTCCTGTTCTGCGGAAAGAAGCGGATTGGAGCCGCATTCACGCAGGTACAGGCGTACCGGATCACTTACGCCGCCGGCTGCCGCATTGTAATCAGCATCCGTTGTATCTTCCACGTCCCAGGATTTTTCTTCTTCCTGTGTATCGTCATCACCGTCAAGAAGCATATTGTCAGATAGGATGTCTTCCCCTTCTTCTCCTGCGAAATCTGCTTCTGTCGGTCCCTCTTCCGTTTCCTCTGGTTCATCGTAAACCATTTCAATATGATGATCATGAAGAAGAGTGAAAACGCTGTCCAGTTGTTTCTGGGTCAAATTGTTTTCCTTCGTGAAATTGATGATTTCATTGTAGGAAATATTTCCATCCGCGTTGACTCTCTCCTTGAGATCTTTCAGCCACTGCTCAAGCTGTGCCGCCTTTGTAGCCAAGTCAGGACACCTCCTAGGAATTCAGAGACAAGGTCTCTTTGTATGTCGGAAATAGTAGATCAAACCGGCTCTTTTGTCCTTTTATTCGTTTTGCTCCATACCTTCTCAAAGCCTGTTTTTGGACGCAAAAAAGCCCTGCTTTTCGTCTCAAGTCAAAATCAGATAATACACTCTTTATCTGTAAAAATCAAGAGAGAAAAACTATATTTTTTTATTTTATTAAAAGCCGTACATTATATTCGTTATATACGGTATATTTATTAATCAGCGGAGGATCTCCGCTTCGCTGCATGGAAATGAAACGTCTTTTCTTCTCCCGTTTCATTCACAGACAGACAGAAAAAACGGCACCCGCAGATGCCGTTTTTGATTTCTGGTGACCCAGGAGGGATTCGAACCCACGACCCACCGCTTAGAAGGCGGTTGCTCTATCCAACTGAGCTACTGAGCCATATTGGTCGGGGCAGCCGGACTCGAACTGGCGACCCCCTGCTCCCAAAGCAGGTGCGCTACCAACTGCGCTATGCCCCGTAACACCTCAATAGTTTATTACATCTTGCGCTTTTCGTCAAGTGTTTTTCTTTTCTTTTTTACAGAGAGAAAAAGAGACCTATACTTTCTTGTGACCGACGTCTTCTGCCTTCACTTTCCCAAGGTAAATGCAGCCGATGATCCAGGCCACATAATCGTCAATCGGAACCGGGACTGTCCGCATGCCTTTGGGGATGAGACGGGAAAGGCCTTTGGTAGGATGATCCTTCCAGTACCACTGCTCTCCCATTTCCGTCGTGTACTTTTCATCGACAAGGATCGTGCGGAAGGGAAGTCCCATCTTTTCAAGGACAGCGTCTGCCCTCTTCTGGATTTCCTTATGATGCGTCCCGTTTCCCATGATGAAGGCGGAAACGGGGTGACTTGAAAGAAGGTCTTCCGCTTCTTTCTCGAATTCCTTCGTGCGGATGACCTTCTTGATCAAGAGCGAGCCGTCTTCTTCGACGACTGCCATTCCTGTTTTTTCTGAACCGGGATCAGCGGCTAAAATCATCTTCCGTCATTCCTTTCGACGCGTACGTCAATGAGGAGCGGGCCCTGGCTGTAGATATCGCGGCGCGCCGTGACGTACAGTGTGCAGTTTCCGCCATACTCCTTGACCTTCTGGATGACTTCCATCAGTTCCTGTCCTTCAAGAGCCCCTACGTTGCCCGTAATCGGGTCCGGAAGGATGCCCTGGCTTCTTGCATAGACATTGAGATCCTTCAGGAAGCGGAGGACCTGCAGCTCATAGTTCCTGATGTCCTTGTACTTATCCAGATTGCCCTGATAAATCGTTTCTCCCTTGTGGAAGACAAGGATACTGTCATGGATATCGAAATCAACGACAAGGCGCTCGCCCAGAATAAGGTTCTGCGCAGCGACGATGCGAACGAGTTTCTTTGTCTTGGATCCTGCGATCTGATTGACAGCCGTATCGAAATCCTGACGGCTGACGCGGATGAGTTCTGCGTTCTGGTCCGTCACATTCATCTGCTGCTTGAGCATGGTATTAATATCGTTCAAAACGCTGTCCAGTACCTTTTCCGTCTGCTCCTTGTTCATATTTTCATCGACAGTGACGCTTGTCAGCACCTGTCCGGCGCGCAGGATGACCTGGCCCTCGCGGAGCGCATAAATATTGCTCAGGAGTTCCTGCTTTTCTTCTGTCAGCGTATTGATGTTTCCTGTCAGTTCATTCTTTGTCTTTTCAAGGTTCTTGATTTCAGCAGCGGACTTTTCAACGCCGGCCTGCGCCTGATCATACGCCTCCTGCACGGTGGAAAGTTCATTTTCCATATAGACTCTCTGGCTTTCGACGCGGTCAAGTTCCCTGGACGTTTCTTCAGACTTTCTCGTCACGTCCTCGTACTCCTTGTTCCTTGCCTCGAGCTGGAGCTTGCCTGATTCAAGTTCCTTGTTCTTGAGCTGGATTTCCTGATTGAGGTCCTTCATCTGCGTCTGCAATTTGGACAGGCCGAATAAAGCGACCCTGACATTTTCATTCACCACGGCCATGACGGCAATGGTCGAGAACGAAATGAGGGCGCCGGAAATGATGGTCACGATGATCGAGGTATACTTCGGGCGCAGGCCGAAAAGAGTCATTCTCTTCTTGCCTACTTTGGAGCCTATCCTGTCCCCGAGAAAGGCGATGAGTCCGCCCATGCTGATCAGGACAAGAACGATGGCGATGCCTATGAACATAGTGACCTCCTTACCTTATATAATCATCCGGTTTCCGGACGCGGCGAAGTCCCGGAAGGCCGGGACTCATAACTCAAGTGAAATTCAGCGGTCAACCCTCCATATGAGGTAGCACCCTGTGACGAAAGCAATCATATTCGGCAGCCAGACTGCGAGGAATGCAGGCATGAGGTGGCCTTTGCCGAGTGCTTCGAGGAATGTCATGATCGCATAGTAAAGGAAAATAATGACAACGGAAATGCCGAATCCGACAGAAGAGGAAGATCTCTGCTTCTGTACGCCCAGAGGAGCGCCTACGATAGCGAAGACAAAGCTTGCCATCGGCAGGGAGAAGCGGCGGTAGATTTCCATCGTGATGCCTGTGGTGTCAGCATGAGCGGCAGCATAGGCTTTCTTTGTCAGAAGGAGTTCGCGGATCGTCATTTCATCAAGATCCTTGTTTTCCTTCGGAATATCTTCCGGAGACTGTGCATAAGGAATGGCCTGGCTCTCGAAGTGCATCATGCGGTCTACACCGTCGCCGGTGAGATCATAGATGACGCCGTTCGTCATGTACCAGACACCATCTTTCCAGACAGCGGTCGGTGCGTTTTCCACTCGGGTGACTTCTTCATTCTGGAATTCCTGGACCGTGATGTTTTCCAGCTGCTTTGTCTGCGGGTCATACTTTCTTGCATAAAGAAGGTGGACAATCTTGCCGCCCTGCACGTCACGGATGACGACATGGTCGGTCACGCCCGGATTGAGATTCCTTCGGATTTCCACGTTCAGTACGTACTGGTACTCGCTGTTTGTCCACGGCACGACGTATTCATTGAATGCGACGGCGCAGATGCTGATGGCAAAAGACAAAAGAAAGACCGGCGTAGCCAGGCGCAGGAAACTCTGCCCGGAAGAACGCATGACAATCAGTTCGCTCGATCCAGACAGGCGAGAGAAACACATAAGGGCGCCTAAAAGGACAGCCATCGGGAATGTGTAGACGACAATTCTCGGGAGCGCCAGGATGAAAATCTTCAGCGCGGATTCCGAGGATGCGCCGTACTTTGTTACGTAGCTTGCAATTTTCAAAAGGGTATCTGCACCAAGGAAGATCGCTGTGAAAGCTGCTACGCCAAAGAGGAACGGAGCCAGGAATTCTTTTAATATGTATTTGTCCAATATTCTCATCGGAATTCCCCTCCTTCTATATCTTTCTTCATCATAAAGTGAAATTCTCTCCCAAATAGTTCTTCTTTGCTACCGGATCCACGGCAATTTCAGCATCCGTTCCGTGCAACAGAATGCGTCCTTCCGACAGGATGTAAGCATTGTCGACGATGCGCAGCGTTTCGCGGACGTTGTGGTCCGTGATGAGGATGCCGATTCCCTTCGTCTTCAGGTGAAGGACGACGCTCTGGATATCTTCGACAGCGAGCGGATCAACGCCTGCAAACGGTTCATCGAGAAGGATGAAGGCAGGATCCATCGTCAGAGAGCGCGCGATTTCCACGCGGCGTCTTTCACCGCCTGAAAGTGCTCCGCCCTTTGTATCGCGGACACGGCCGATATTGAATTCATCCAGAAGAGACTCCGCCTTGGCGGTTCTTTCTTCCGGCGTCAGATCTTTTCTTGTTTCCAGAAGAGACATCAGGTTTTCCCATACAGTCATCTTCGTGAAAACAGACTGTTCCTGCGGCAGGTAGCCGATGCCGAACTGGTGGCGCTTGTAAATCGGAAGGCCCACAAGTGAGATGTCCCCGACTGTCACGTCCCCTTCATCCGGCTGGATGATGCCGACGATCATGTAGAATGTGGTCGTCTTGCCGGCTCCGTTAGGCCCCAGGAGCCCTACGATCGTCCCCTGCTCGACTTCCACATTGACATCATTCACGACAGTTTTTTCGCCGTAGCGTTTGATCAGATTATGTGTTTCTATCTTCATTGATTTCCCTTGGTTTCTACTTTGTTTCTATGGATGAACCTGCATACTCAGGGCGGCCTGCGATTGGCGTATTGGCGGTGACCGGACCGGTTGGAGCGCTCTCCTGTCCGCTTCCGGAGCCTGCCGTATTATCGCTGCCCCCTGTATTTGTGATGACGATGGTGCTTCTGCCCTTCGTTTCTACGACTTTGTCGTTATCCATGAGGATGAGTTCAGGTCCGTCGAAGCGGTTTCCATTCTGCACGGCCCATGCATTGCCCTGGAGGACAAGGCGTCCGTCAGTGCCGTTCCTGCCGGTTCTGGTGTAGACAGCCTGATCGCCGTAGCCTGTTGCATTATGGAGTGTGCTTGAAAGGTTGACGCCGCCGGTGGCAACGACTTTAATCTGCTTCAGGTTGCCTTCGATATGAGGAGCGGCAAGGCTTCCATCCGGAGATTCGAGGTAGCCGTTTCCTTCGATCTTGGCAAAGCCTGTATCGGAATTGTACATGACATCGTCGCCCTTGAGGGTCCTGTTTTCAGCGTCGTCATGATAATAAACGCTTCCGATGCCTCTTGCGGTCTTGTCATTATAAAGGAAGAGCTTGTCAGCCGTCAATGTTTCCTGATTCTTGGCATAATGAACGCCGCCTTCCAGGAAAGCACTCCTGTCTTCGAAATGGTATTCGCCGTCTGCGGCTGTGATTGTTGCGCCTTCGTTAGCGTGGATGACCACGTTCCCTTTGGCGGTGACGACCTTGGCCTTGCCGTCATATGTCAAGACGTCGGCTGTGATGTCATCGGCCATGGCGGTCGTGACAGATCCTAGTGCGATGGCCAGTACTGCCAGCGCTGCATAAAAAGTTTTCACTTTCACTTTGCGTCCTCCTTGTCTGCGAGCTTCGCATGTCCTTTGGCGGTTAACTGCTGCAGCACCCGGTCTCCCGTGAAGCTGTCACCTGTCAGTACGCGGTTGTCTTTTTCCGCTGTGAAGAATTGATCCGTGGAAAGGATCTGTGTCTTGCCATCATACGTCAGGTTCTTTGCATAAAGGACGAGTCCGTCCTTGGATTTTCCCTTGACGTTTCCTTCTACGTAAACGGTCTGCGCCTTGCGGTCGATTTTGCCCGTATCAGCTGTCAGATCGATTTCGTTGTCATCTTTCATGAAAGACCCGTCGACGCCTGTCATCTCGATGATGTTCTTATCCTGGCTCATCGTGACATGCTTGGCCTTGAAGCGCCATACAGGCTTGCCGTCCTTGTCTTCCTTCAGATCGATATTATCGAATTCCATGGCCGGATTTCCGGAACCGGCGGCAGCATTCATGCGTTTCGTGTCGCCGCGGAAGAGAGCGTAGATGCCCACAGCAAGGAGCAGGATGACCGCTATCGTGATATAAAGCTTGGCGTGTTTCTTCATTCCTTGCCTCCTTTGGTCTCGTTCCAGTTATCATAGATGCCGGATGCAAAACGCTTCTTTTCCTCTTCGCTCAGATCCATGTACATCTTGATCTTTCCCGGTCTTGTCCAGAAGAGATGCTGGAACCAGAGCCAGTCTGCCGGATGGGCTTTGATGAAATCTTCCATCATCGTGGCCATTTTCTGGGAGTTCCTGAGAAGATCCCCTTCTTCATCTCCCGTGTCTTCGTAATAGAATTTCTTTCCCACACAGATCGTGTGGCCCTTCCCGTTTTCATTTCTTACGATGAAAAGCGGGATGATCGGCGCCTTGAACTTTCTGGCAAAGACGGCCGGCCCCTGTGGGAAGGAAAAGACCTTGTTCATGAAAAGAACCGGTACGCCGACCTTGTTCCCGTCCTTATCGGAAAGGAAGCCAAGGATATGGTTCTTCTTCATCGAGCGCGCAGCGGCAATCATTTCGTAGCCGCCCGTGCCGGTCAGGTAAATATGCTGACCCGCCATGGTGCGGTAATCGTTGATAATTCTCATCAGCGCATCATCAGCCTGCTTCTTGCCGATGGCCGACGTGTCATAGCCGTGAAGGGCAAGGCCTGCGCCAAGCCATTCCCAGTTTCCCATATGTGCGGTAAGGCCGACGATTCCCTTTTTCTCAGCGTATGCTTCTTCCAGGTACTCGGGATGATCGATCTTCACGAAATCATCAATATGCGCTTTTTCTTTGCAGAGCCGCGGCATATACATCATTTCCATGGCGGACATACCGATATTTTCATAAACCTTCTGCAGCAGCTTTTCGGCTTCAGGGCGCGAGACCTTAAGGCCGGTCATGATCTGCTCCAGACCCCGGTTTCTTTGTTTGGCTATGCGGTTCATAATGCAGGGGCCCAGAAAGCGCCCTATAGACAGGATTCGGTCATATGACATGCGGCAGAGCATATTGCTGATGCCTTTCAGAATCCTGTATCTTACATCGAATGACATGGCTCCTCTTCTTTCCGGAAATGATTCAAAATACAGCGGGCCCCTCAGTCATGTCTGAAGGAATCGACCGCTTCATCCCAGCGTCCCTGGGCTTTCAAAATATGTTCGACGAATTCGCGGGCTGCGCCTTCCCCGCCTTTAAAGTGGGAAATGAAATCCGCAGCATCCCTGTTTTCGTCACAGGCATTTTCAGGACATCCCGAAACGCCGACCTTTTCAAGGAGAGGCAGATCATTCAGATCGTCTCCCATGTAAGCGGCTTCTTCCCAGGAAAGTCCGTATTCTTTCAGCAAGCCTTCCAGTGCTTCGATCTTGTTTTCAACGCCGGTCAAAACGAAGTCAGCATGGAGCTCCCTTGCGCGGGCGCCCACGATCTTCGAGGACCTTCCGGTGATGAAGCCTGTCTTGTAGCCCATCCTGTGGGCAAGACTCAGGGCCAGTCCGTCCTTGACGTTGAAGAATTTGTAAGCTTCCCCGTCAGGCCCAAGGACCAGCGTCCCGTTTGTCAGCGTGCCGTCGACGTCGAAAGCAAACAGTTTTATTTTATCCGCATTTTTCATCAGACGACCCCCTGTTTCATAAGGTCGGTGATATGCACCATGCCGGTCGCGCGTCCGTTCTCGTCAACGACAGGAAGAACGGTGATCGGATGGGGCTTGTGGTTTTCCATGATATGGAGTGCTTCAGCAGCCAGGCGTCCGGATGTGATGACGATCGGTTCCTGTGTCATGACATCGGAAAGATGGACTGTCAGGAAATCCGTGCCTCTCTCAAGGCCACGTCTGACATCGCCGTCGGTCATAAGGCCGATCAGGGAACCTTCCGCATTGATGACGGAAACGGCGCCAAGGCCCTTGGACGTCATGACGAAGAGCGCATCTTTGACAGATGCCTTTTCCTGCACGACAGGATTGTCCTCTCCCTTGTGCATGACCATCTCGACTGTCATGAGAAGCTTTTTCCCAAGAGAGCCGCCCGGATGGAAAATGGCAAACTTGTCTGCCGTGAAATGGCGGTTTTCCATCAAACATACAGCCAGCGCATCGCCAAGGGCGAGAGCAGCAGTCGTCGAGCTTGTCGGAGCAAGGCCCAGAGAGTCTGCTTCCTTTTCAACGCCTGCGTCAAGGACAGCATCTGCATTCTTGGCAAGCGTGGAATTCGTCTTGCCGACGACGGCAATGAGTTTTGGCCCGATTCTTTTCAGGGACGGGAGAATATTCAAAATCTCCATCGTTTCCCCGCTGTTTGAATAGGCAATGACGACATCTTCTGATGTGACCATGCCAAGATCCCCGTGGATGCCTTCTGCCGGATGCAGGAAGAAGGCAGGCGTGCCGGTGCTTGCCATCGTGGCAGCTACCTTGCGGGCGATATGGCCCGATTTCCCCATGCCTGTCAAAACCACGCGCCCCTTGGACTCGTCGATCATACGGACTGCCTTTTCAAACTGACCGTCCAATTTATTGACTAAAGATTCTACTGCCGCCGCTTCATCCCGAAGGACCCGCGACGCCGTCTCTATTACTGACATACAGCCTCCCGTTTTCTTGATGACCCGGAACTTCTGACAGGGAATGATTCATCCACTCTGCCGAATCATATTTATTATACAATAATTTGACTTGAAATACTTAATGAATCCTATAGAAAATCATGCGCAGATCCACGCTTCTTTTCTCCAAGGAACAGAAAAGCTGTGCGGGAGAATGACGCCCGCGCAGAGCTTCTTTTGGGACCGTATCCCTTATCTTTCCGGAACGAGTTTCTCTCCTTTGTCATGTTTTACGATGTCATTGATCGCAATGAGGTCCTTCAGGAGGCCTTCAAGGGAGGACAGGTAAAGCATGTTGGAGGAATCGGAGAGACCTTCCGGCGGATTGTCATGGACTTCCATGAAGAAGCCGTCTACGCCGGATGCGGCAGCGGCTCTTGCCAGGTACGGAATGAATTCGCGCTGGCCGCCGGTGGATCCGCCCATGCCGCCAGGGAGCTGTACGCTGTGGGTGGCATCGAAAATGACCGGATAGCCAAAGCTTCTCATGATCGGGAAGGAGCGCATATCAACGACAAGGTTGTGGTAGCCGAAGGATGCACCGCGTTCGGTGACAGCCAGGTTCGGGTTGCCTGCTTCTTCCATTTTTTCAATGACATTCTTCATGTCTTCCGGAGCCATGAACTGGCCCTTCTTCACATTGACCGGTACGCCTGTCTTGGCTGCGCCGTAAACAAGGTCGGTCTGGCGGCAGAGGAATGCCGGGATTTGGATCATGTCCAGGACCTTGGATGCTTTTTCAAGCTGGGTGACGTCATGGACGTCGGAGAGAACCGGCACCTGCAGTTCCTTCTTGATGGATGCGAGGATTTCAAGTCCCTTATCGAGACCCGGTCCGCGGAAGGAATTGAAGGAGGAACGGTTTGCCTTGTCATAAGAGGCTTTGAAAATGTACTGGACGCCGAGGCGTTCGCAGATTTTCTTGATTTCACGGCCGATCATCAGTGTGCGGTCATATCCTTCAATGACGCAGGGACCTGCGATCAGGAAAAGCTTGCTTCCGTCAATGGTCAGATTTCCTACTTGAATGGTTTTCATTGGTGGCTCCTTTCGAATAAGCGGTTTGCTTTCTTTAAGTCTTCTTCTGTATCAATGCCGATGTCTTCGGAATCGATGCAGATGACTCCGATTTTATAACCCATTTCCAGCGCGCGGAGCTGTTCTAAGGATTCTGTCTTTTCCAGAGGCGTCTGCTTCATGCCTGCATAGGCAAGAAGGAAATCCCTCCGGTACGCATAAATCCCGACATGCTTCAAAGGCGGCACGGAAAATTCATTTCTCGGATACGGGATGAGGGAGCGTGAGAAATAGAGTGCTTCCCCTTTCTGGTTCACGACGACCTTCACGGCGGAAGGATCGTCATACTCATCTTCTTTGAGAGGAGCAGCAGCCGTCGTCATGTCAAGGTCATCTCTTTCAGCGAGCATCTTGGCAAGGCTGTCAATGACATCAGGATTGATGAAGGGTTCATCTCCCTGCACATTGACGACGATATCGTAATCAGGAAGCGAAGCAGCGACTTCTGCCAGACGGTCGGTTCCGGTCGGATGATCCGGAGATGTCATCATGACGCGTCCGCCGAAGCTCTTCACTTCACTTTCTATTTTTTCATTATCCGTCGCAACGATAACGATGTCCGGCAGTTTTGCCAGGACGGCTCTTTCATACACACGGTGCACGAGCGTCTCTCCGGCAATCATGCGGAGCGGCTTGCCCGGAAGACGGGTAGAGGCGTACCGGGACGGAATAATGCATGCGATTTTCATAGTAGTTCCTCCCACTGTTCTTCCAATATTTCTTCTTGATGGCCTTTGATGGTCATTTCTATTTCAAGCACATAGAAAGGCATTTTCGAATTCCTGACGCTTTCAAGGTTCATGAGCTTCACGGCGTCTTTTTCCGTGACAGCAATGAGATCTGCGCCGGATCTTTCTGCCTCTTTGATGGCTTTTCTTACATCTTCATCCGTGTAGGCGTGGTGATCGGGAAATGACATGTCACCCGTTCTTACAAGGCCGGCTTCGGAGGCAGTCTCTGCAAAGGAGGCCGGGTTTCCTATGCCGGAAACAAGGAATGCTTTCTTTCCGGAAACGGCAGGGAGCTCTCCTTCATGGATGCGCTTTCTCCACGTTTCATAAGGCACGATTTTGGACGGGCTGTGCGCCGTCTCAAGGATGGGAGTGGTCCTTCCGTAATGGCGGAGCACCCTTTTGATTTTCAGTTTTTCTTCATCGCTTGCCTTGTCACTCTTCGTCAGAAGGAAAAGCGATGCCCTTCCCAGCGCTGTCAAAGGTTCCCGGAGGAGCCCTCTTGGAAGCGCATGGAAGTAGCCGAATGGATTCATGCAGTCGATGAGGACGATGTCGCGGTCGCGGTCAAGGCCCCAGTACTGGAAACCGTCGTCAAGGAGAAGGACATCCGCGCCAAGGGCTACCGCCTTTTTCGCAGACACCTTCCTGTCTTTTCCGACAAGGACGGGGACCGTTGGAAGGCGGAGCGCCATCATGTACGGCTCATCCCCTGCTTCCTTCTGGCTGACGAGAATGGACTTTCCGTCAGATACGACGCCGCCCTTTTTCTCGAGTCCGCTCTTGTAGCCGCGGCTGATGATAGCAGGCTTCTTTCCCTCTTTAAGAAGGAGCTCGGCAATCATCAGGATGCAGGGCGTCTTCCCCGTGCCGCCGGCCGTAACATTGCCGACGCTGATGACGGGAATCCCCGCCTCGACCGCATTGGCCGTTTCCCTGGCGCGTCTTTTCCTGACGCCCTTTAAGTACAGCTTTTCAAGAAGTGAAAGAAAGCCGGCAAATGCCGCATCAAATCCCCTCGGATTTCTTTCTTTCATGAGATTCGTTACATAGGCCTCAAGACTCATGCCGTCCTCCCAGCTTAACGCCGGATGATTCAATCAGTTCAGCGAAGGCTTTGATATTCCTGTCCGTCGCTCCCTGGTTTTCGCTGACGACCTCAAGAGCCGCCTCGCCCATTTTTTTGATTGTTTCAGGATGATCAAGGAGATCAAACATGATCTTCTCAAATTCAGCCTCATTATGCGCCATCAGGCACACACCGCGGCTGGAGAGAAGTTCGAAGATTTCCTGGAAATTGAACATGTTCGGTCCGACGACGACGGGCTTGCCGTGCGCTGCCGGTTCAAGGATATTGTGGCCGCCGACCTTGACGAAGCTTCCGCCGACGAAAACGACGTCAGCCAGGCTGTAGAGACGTCCGAGTTCCCCGATCGTATCGAGGATCACGATCTGCGGGCTTGTGCCATCGTCCTCATCCGTCCCCATCTTGGAACGGCGAAGGACCGTGTAGCCCTGATGCTTGATTATGAAACGGACGGAAGGCGCCCTTGTGATTTCACGGACAGCAAGGAGAAGCCTTGCATCCGGATACTTCTTCAAAATCTTTCCAAAGAGCTTGACGACGATTTCTTCCTCGCCGCCATGCGTGCTGCCGGCAACGATGATCGGTCCCTTTCCGTCGAAGCGGAATTCCTTGCGGAGCGCTGCTCTTTCTTCTTCGGAGACCGTCGCATACGTCTGGTCATACTTCGTATTTCCTGTAATCGTCACACGTTCAGGGATGGCACCCATGGAAATGATGCGCTCCCTGTCGATGGCAGACTGCATGCAGAAACGCTGGATCTGGAAAAGCATCCTTGTCGTGAAGCGTTTGATCAGTGCATATTTTCCCATCGAGCGTCCGCTGATGCGTCCGTTCATCATCATGACCGGGATCTTCTTTCTCCACGCCAGGCGAAGGAAATTCGGCCAGAGTTCAGTCTCGATGAGGATGATGGCCTTGGGATCGACGATATTGACGATGCGTTCAGTAATGACCGGAAGGTCAAAGGGGAAGAAGATATGCCCGTCCGCCTCGGGAATGATCCTGCGGGCCATGCGGTGGCCTGTTGCCGTGACGACGGAGACGACGACCATCTCATCGGGATATTTCTTCTTCAGTTCCCGGACGATCGGGCTGGCTGCGACCACTTCGCCGACGGATGCGGCATGCACCCAGATGGCGTTATGGTACGCGATCCGCTGGAGGGTCGGGGTCGGCATGATGCCGGCACTCTGCTTCAGGCGGTCATAGAACCCCTCTTCAAAGACGAGGCGGTAAATCAGGATCGGAATCTGCAGAATCCAGTAAGCCACAAGGCATATGTTGTAAAACCAGTACAATTATTCTTCTCCTTCGCTTTCAGCTTCTTTTTCAATCTGCTCGGCTTCCGCCACTTTCGCAGACATGGTATACAGTTCATAATACAGCCCGCCCTTGGCCATCAGTTCATCATGCGTGCCCTTTTCGGCGATGACGCCTTCATGGAGAACCAGGATCTGGTCCGCATTCTTGATGGTGGAGAGCCTGTGCGCGATAACGAAGGATGTTCTTCCGACCATCAGTTTATCGAGCGCATCCTGCACGATCTTCTCGCTTTCTGTATCGAGAGCGGATGTCGCTTCATCGAGGATGAGGATCTTCGGGTCTTTCAGGATGGCGCGCGCAATGGCGATACGCTGGCGCTGGCCGCCGGAGAGGACAAGGCCTCTGTCGCCGACCTTCGTTTCGATGCCGCGCGGCAGTCCCTTGATGAATTTCTCGGCATTAGCGGCTCTGACTGCAGCCCATACGTCTTCATCCGATGCATCGAGGCGTCCGTAGAGGACGTTGTCCTTGATCGTCGTATTGAAAAGAAGCGTATCCTGCGGCACAAGGCCGATATTGTCGCGAAGGGAACCGACGGTGACATCTCGGATATCGACGCCGTCGATCAGGATGGCGCCGCCTGTTACGTCGTAGAAACGGGGAAGAAGGTTTGCAATCGTCGTCTTACCGGCGCCCGAGGGGCCTACGACAGCGATTGTCTGTCCTGGTTCAGCGACGAAATTAAGGTCCGTCAGGACAGGATTGTCCTTCTCATAAGCAAACTGCACATGGCGTGCTTCAACGCGGCCTTCGGTCACGACGAGCGGCTTTGCGCCAGGGCGGTCCTGCACTTCCGGCTTTTCGTCAAGGATGGCAAAGACGCGGTCAGCAGCTGCCAGAGATTTCTGGATGTTGCCGAAGCTTTCTGCTAGTCTTCTTGTCGGGTTGGCCAGGTTGATGGCATAAATCAGGAATGCAATCAGTTCGCCGGTGGTCATAACGCCGTCGATGACGGATACGCCGCCGTACCAGATGATGGCGCAGACTGCAATCGCAGAGAGGAATTCAACGAGCGGTGTCATCTGGCTCTGCTGGCGGATAGCACGGACAGTCGCCTTGAAGCTGCTCTTGTTGATTTCGCGGAAACGGCCTTCTTCAAAGTCGCCGCGGTTAAAGCTTCTTACGATACGCACGCCCTGGATCGTTTCCTGCAGCATGCTCGTCACGTCAGCCAGTCTTTCCTGTACGGAACGGCCGCTCGTGTGGAGCTTCTTGCCGAAGAACTTGATGGTGAGGGATACGAGCGGAACGATGACAAGACAGAGAATCGTCAGTTTCCACTGGAGGTAGATCATGGAAGCAAAGGACCCGATGAAGATTGCCCCTTCCTGCACCATCTGGATGAAGTTATCGACGATGGCTGTCTGGAGAGCGGAAATATCGTTCGTCAGATTACTCATGATATCGCCCGTTCTTCTGCGGTCGTAGTAAGCGATCGACAGCTTCTGCAGGTGATGGTACAGAGCGTTTCTGAGGTCCATGATGACGGCCTGCCCTATATACCCCATGAGGTATCGGTGGCCGAATGTCGTCAGGGCGCGGATGAAGAATGTACCCATGATGGCGACGATGATGATGTAAAGCATCCGGAGGTCCTTGCTTTCGAGCACCTTATCGATGACATCCTTGATGATCCACGGGACCACAAGGTTCGACAGAGATACCACGATCATGAAGACCACGGATACGAGAAGCAGCTTCCAGTAAGGCCAGAGATAGGACAGAAGCCTCTTGTAGCTGTTCAGTTTGCTGTTTTTGGTATTATTCATGTAATTTCCTGATCTCCTGCTGTTTTTAATACGAGACTGGCCACGTTCCTGACGGCGCCGCCATTACCGAGCGCTTTCCTTACATCGCGCAGCTCTTCCACATTCGCTTCCCTGGCCGCGGGATTCAGGAGCCACGGAAGAACCAGGGAGGAAATATGATCCGGCGTCACCTCATCCTGCAGAAGTTCGGGCGTCACTTCCCGCTGCAGGAGAAGATTCGGAAGGCCCGCATACTTCACATGGACCAGGTGCTTGGCCAGGAACCAGGTAAAGGGAGCGAGGCGGTAGACAAGAACCGTCGGAAGCTCCATCAGGGCTGTCTCAAGCGTTGCCGTCCCGGAGGAAGCAATGCATGCGTCGCACATGCCCATGAGGTCATAGCGCGCGCCTTCTGTGATTTCGATGTCGATTCCGGGATTATGCCCGATGATCGAGTGAAGAAGACTTAAGGAAATCGTGCTTGCGCGGGGAATGAAGAACTGGCTCGGCGCCTTCTTATTGATTTCCCTTGCCGCATCAAGCATCGTGGGGAGAAGTCCCCTGACCTCGTTGCCGCGGCTTCCCGGCATAAGAAGGATGTGCTTCTTGTCAGGATCGGCGCGGAAATACTTCAGCGCCTTTTCCCTTGGCATCGTCGGCTTCACTGTATCAGCCAGCGGATGTCCGACGAAAGTGACATTCGCGCCGGCTTCCTTGTATGCTTTGGCTTCGAACGGGAAAATGGATGCGACAGCTGCCACATCGCGGACGATTTTCTTCGCCCTTCCCTTGTTCCAAGCCCAGATTGTCGGAGCAATATAGTAAATGACAGGGATCCCCAGCTCCTTGGCCACATGGGCGAGGCGCATATTGAATCCCGGATAATCGATGCAGACAAGCGCGTCCGGCTTCTCATCGATCATGGCCTGCTTCAATGTGTCGCGCAGGCGGAAAAAGAAGGGAATGTGCTTGACGACTTCCACCACGCCTATGATTCCCAGATTGTTAATGTCATAAATGATCCGTACGCCGCTCTTTTGCATGTCGCTGCCGCCCATGCCGAAAAGTTCAATATCCGGCCTGAGTTTCTTGAGTTCGGCCGCAAGAGCGCCGCCGTGCAGATCGCCGGAAGCTTCCCCGGCTGACATCATGATTTTCATAAGCTGTCCTGTTCTGCCGCAAGAATGACGATGCCCTTGTTATTGGCTTCCTTGAGCACTTCATCCTTCTCGGCAAATAGCGTGTGATACGCTTCGATGGCTAGTACTGCGCAGCCGCTCTCCTCCATCGAACGGAGCGTCTGCAAACCGATGGCCGGCATATCGAAACGGGTATCCTGATTCGGTTTGGCCGTCTTGACGACGACAGCGCCGCCTCTGGCAAGCGCCCCGCCTCTCTTGATGCAGGCGTCGGTCCCCTCGATCGCCTCGACTGCCATGACGGCGCAGTTCTTGACGACGACCGTCTGTCCCAGATCCATGGCGCCGATAGCCTTGGCTGCCTTGAATCCGAAAGCGACGTCCGCCATCTGCT
>NZ_FR896419.1:19937-45852 GCF_000435155.1 Dialister sp. CAG:357
CTGCTCTTCCGTCGGTTTCTTCTTTGTGAAGACCTGCGGGCCGGGCATTAAGGGCTTCAGATACTTTGTCTGGTCAAGAACGGAAATCCCGTCCTTGGCAAGCTCTTCCACGATGGCCAGCGTGATCGTATCGTCCTTGAAATTGGCCTTTCTTAAACGGTTCAGCACCTTGATGGCGCGAAGATCGGGAAGGACATGATCCTTGTAGAGCCATTCCTTCGTCACTTTGCCGATCATGGTGACTTCCTTGACATTTTCTTTCACAAGCGTCTTGATGATTTTATTCAGTTTGAAGGCGCTGATGTCGTAATAGACATTGGCGATTTCCTTCAGACGCGGATCTATCCCGGGGATGACCGCGACGCAAACGACTTCATAACCCTGCGAACAGACAGCTTCTGCAAACTCGACGGGAAGCGTGCCGACGCCGGCTAAAAGACCGATCTTTTCCATAATATCCTCCGGTAAATTACAGTTCTTTTTATTTTACCATTTTTTGCGTTTTTTATCATTAAACGCGTTGAGATTTTCGGAAAGATTCCGAAAAAGCCGTACGATAGATTATACCATTTTTAAAAAGAAAATGCCGGCATCAATTCCAACAAAAAAGACTGCAGAGAAATGATCATGCATTTCTCGCAGTCTCTTTCATAAATTAATCTTCATCGTGCTTTGGAATGAGGTCTTCCTTGCGGAGGATGCCTTCCTTCCTGCGTTCTGCAAATTCAGCCGTAGCGGTGAAGAGAACGTCGGAAGAACTGTTGAGTGCTGTTTCGCAGGCATCTTCCAGTACGGAAATGATGAAGCCTACGCCGACGACCTGCATCGAGATATCATTGCCGATACCAAACGATGCGCAGGCAACCGGAATCAGAAGGAGCGAGCCCCCTGCTACGCCGGATGTTCCGCATGCGCCGATTGTGGAGACAATGCAGAGCAGGAACGCCGTCGGAAGGTCGATGGCAATTCCCAGTGTGTGGGCAGCTGCCAGGGACAGGACGGAAATCGTGATGGATGCGCCTGCCATGTTGATGGTAGCGCCGAGTGGAATGGAAATCGTGAAAAGATCCGGGTTGAGGCCGAGACGGCGGCACAGGGACAGGTTGACCGGAATATTGGCCGCAGAGGATCTTGTGAAGAAAGCATACACGCCGCTTTCACGAAGTGTGGAAAAAACGAGCGGATACGGATTCATATGAATACGGGAGAAAACAATAGCCGGGTTCATGACAAGAGCAACAAGGAAGTAAGAAGCAACCAGTACGGCAAGAAGCTGTACATAACCGAGGAGAGCTCCGATGCCGGCAGTTCCTACGGAATCAGCGACAAGGCCCATGATGCCGAAGGGAGCGCAGTGGATGACCCAGGTGACCACTTTCGTAATCGCTTCGGAAATATCATTGAGGCATGTCTTTGTCGTGCCGCTTGCGCAGCTCTTCATTGCAATGCCGAAGATGATGGCCCATGCCAGGATCCCGATGTAGTTCGCATTCATGATGGCAGCGACCGGGTTATCGACGACAGAAAGGATCAGGTTGTGAAGGACCTGGACAATGCCGCTTGGCGGAGCCAGCTTTGTTTCAGGAGCCACCTGCAGAACCAGAGAAGTCGGGAAAAGGAAGGACATCCCGACACCAACAAGAGAAGCACAGAATGTGCTGACTGCGTAAAGAACGATGATCGGCTTCATGCTGCCTTCTGCATTTTCCTTGCGCTGTGCCATGGCGTTCATGACAAGGAAGAAAACGAGAACAGGCGCAATGCCTTTCAATGCTTTGACGAAGAGGTCGCCCAAAATGGATACGGCCGGAATGGCTCCCGGCGCAAAGATGGCGATGAGAACGCCGATGATAAGGCCGACGGCGATCTGCTTGATGAGTGCCACTCTTGAAAGAGTGCTCTGAATTCTGCTAAACAATTGTAATTCCTCCCATTTGATAAAAAAGTAATAAATGATTTCCTTTTACTCATTTATTTTCATTAGTATACACTCAGTGCATACAATGATGCAAGCTTTTTATACTAAAATGCAAATTCAGAAACACTTAAACACCTTTCTATCTGTTTCAGGCTCTCTCATCTTCTCAGATGCCAAATAATCCCAGTATCTGCCGCCAGCATCCCCTTCCTTTCCCATATTCCCTTTTATATCAAAAAGCGTACATTTATTGCTAAAACAGGGAGTCACTTTTGCAATAAAAAAGACTGCGGCAAAATGCTTGTACATTTTGTCACAGCCTTCTTTTTTAAATTTTATTCAGCAGCATCGTGCGGAACCATGTCTTCCTTGTGGAAGGTTCCTTCTTTTCTGCGTTCTGCAAATTCAGCCGTAGCTGTGAAGAGAACGTCGGAAGAGCTGTTGAGAGCCGTTTCGCAGGCATCTTCCAGTACAGAAATGATGAAGCCTACGCCTACGACCTGCATGGAAATGTCGTTGCCGATACCGAAAGATGCGCAGGCAACCGGAATCAGAAGGAGCGAGCCCCCTGCTACGCCGGAAGCGCCGCAAGCGCCGACGGTTGCGACAAGGCACAGAAGAAGTGCTGTCGGCAGATCCACGTTAATGCCCAGCGTATTGGCAGCTGCCAGAGCCAGGACGGAAATGGTAATGGATGCGCCTGCCATGTTGATGGTAGCGCCAAGCGGGATGGAAATGGTGAACAGGTCAGGATTGAGACCAAGACGGCGGCAAAGTGTCAGATTGACAGGAATGTTTGCTGCGGAAGATCTGGTGAAGAATGCGTACACGCCGCTTTCACGAAGGGTCGTAAGAACGAGCGGATACGGATTCACATGAAGACGGGCAAAAACGATAGCCGGGTTCATGACAAGTGCTACGATGAAGTAGGAGCCGATGAGTACGCCCAGAAGCTGTACATAACCGATGAGTGCTCCAAGACCTGCGGTGCCGACGGATTCAGCGACAAGGCCCATGATGCCGAGCGGTGCGAAGTGGATGACCCAGGTAACCACTTTCGTAATAGCTGCTGCAATATCATTGAGGCAGGTCTTTGTCGTGCCGCTTCCCATGCTCTTCAGCGCAATGCCGAAAATGATAGCCCATGCAAGAATGCCGATGTAGTTTGCATTCATGAGCGCTGCGACCGGGTTATCGACAACGGACAGGATCAGGTTGTGAAGGACCTGGATGATGCCGCTTGGCGGAGCCAGCTGCGTGTCCGGAGCGACCTGGAGAGTCAGCGTGGTCGGGAAGAGGAAGGACATTGTAACGCTTACGAGAGACGCACAGAATGTACCAATGATGTACAACATAACGACTGGCTTCATGCTTCCTTCTGCATTTTCCTTACGCTGTGCCATGGCGTTCATGACAAGGAAGAAAACGAGAACAGGAGCGACGCCCTTTAATGCCTTGACGAACAGGTCGCCGAGGATGGATACGGCCGGAATAGCTCCCGGCGCGAAGACTGCAATCAGGATTCCGATGACAAGACCGACTGCAATCTGCTTGATGAGTGCGACTCTTGAAAGAGTGCTCTGGAGTCTGCTAAACAATATGATTCCTCCTCTGTTAATTAAAAAAAGTTCCCATTTCTCCCATTTATTTCTACTAGTATATATGCACCCTTGTTATATTGCAAGTTATAAATGCGTATATGCAAAAACGGTCATAATTGAATAGTTATCTATGCATTTTCAGGCAAAGCAAGCCTTTATCGATCAAAAAAGGCCGTCTCCCAAGGAAACAGCCCTCATCAGACTCAGATAAAGTTGTCAGAATTTCGTATTTTTATCCGTAAAAGCACCTGCGGTATGAAGAGTCATTCCGCAGTATTCCGTGATGAAACGATCAAGGTATTCGGCCGCTTCATTGAAAAGGGAGGCAGGAATTGTCCCTTCAAAAGGCTTTTCCCATCTGTAATCGCGGAAAGCAGAAAGAAGCGAAAGTGCGCCGGAAGAAAGATGGTGCTCGCCAGCCGGTTCGTCCTGCGCAGGATCAAAGCCTGCAATGGCAAGAAGCTTGACTGCTGTCACGAAAGCCGTCACCCTTCTGTTCCTTGTCTTTGCCGCGCGTCCTCCGGAAAGGAGCGTATCAAAAGCCTCTTCATCCGCCTCTTCTTCCGGAAAAAGAAGCGAGGCAAGCTCGATGACATAGTACCATTCGCTCATCTCTTCATAGGGAATCGCCATCATGTCGAAGAGAAGGCCTCCTTCGTACTGCGTCATAATGCTGTAATCCGGATAGAAAGCGCCGGTGAACCGGATATGAGCAAAAGGAAGCATGAGCCCCGTGCCGTAGCGGGAAAGCGCCTGCCTCGAAACGCCTAAGCGGAGAAATCCCATTTTCCTTGTAAAGACGGAAACGAGCCTTCCCCCTTCGCGTCCCTTTCCCGCGCGGAGGACGATGCCTTCCATCGAGCGGATCTCAGGCCTCATGTTTTTCCTCCGGAGCTTCTTCTGCTTCCCCTTCAGGCGGCGCAATCTTCTCTGCCTTCAGGCGTACGATGCGGAAACCTGCCACGCGCAGCACCGTGAAGCGCCAGCCGCCAAACTCGATCGAGTCCCCGACTTTCGGGATGCGTTCGAGCCTTGAGAATACGAAGCCGCCGATCGTTGCATTCTTGTCTTCTTCTGCCAGATCGATTTCCAGCCTGTCGGAGACATCTTCCAGAATGACCGTGCCGTCAAATTCGTAGACGCCTTCTCCCTTCCTGATGATCTCATAGGGAGCCTGGTCAGCGCCCTGCGGGATTTCTCCCACGAGCTCTTCGATCAGATCTTCAAGCGTCGCAAGGCCCGACGTGCTGCCGTACTCATCGACGACGACCGCCAGGTACGTCCTTGTATTCTTCATGAGCTGGAGAAGCGTCGGCGCCGGCATCGTTTCCGGAACCATCAGGATATCCCTCATGATCCGCTTCACATTGAATTCGCCATGAAGAAGGCTTTCCAGGAAATCCTTCACATGGATGAATCCCAGGATGTGGTCCTTGTCGTCCATGCAGACCGGATAGCAGGTATGGTGCGCCTTGGAAATCGTGCGGCGCATTTCGTCGATTTCATCTTCATAATTGAGGACGACCATATCGCTTCTAGGCACCATGACATCGCGGACCATGAGATTGAAGAAATCGAAGGAATTCTTGATGAGCGTGTTCTCCAGGGCATTCAGCCTGCCGCTCCTGTGGCTTTCCTCGACGATGCAGCGGATTTCATCTTCTGTATACGTGAAATTGACTTCGTTTTGAAGCGGTATGTTTCTCCACTTGAAGAACTTCTTGATCAGGTAAAGCCCCGGCATGACGATCGGACGGAAGAGGTGGCGGTTCATGCTGATCACCCATGTCTGCCCCGCCAGAATCGGAAGCGGTTCGACAAGCGCATGCGAGCCCGGGATCAGGATTGTCCCGATCCAGTAGGCGGCCAATGCGAGCGCTGAGAAGATGATGGCCGTCAGAACCCCCGCCCAGGCCATATCTTCGCCAAGGGCCGCAATGAATTCTTCATAGATGGCTGCGTCGATGCCGAAAATGGACACGCCGAAAACAGCCCCGCACACGACAAAGGACAGCTGAGTGCCGCCCAGCACCTGCGAAGTATGCTGGTAGTACGGCGCTACCTTCTCAATGAGCGCGGGATCCTGCTCATCATTGTCCTCGATGTACTTCTTGCGCATGCGCGCAAAGGAAAAATTAACCAGCGTGCTTTTGTAATTGAAAAACGACGCTGCCAGTGCAATAAGCAGGAATATGCCTATCCACTGCACATTGGTACTAATAAGTCATTCCCCCTTGATGACAAAAGGTTTCCTACCTTATATATTACTATTACTTATGTTCCTTGTAGCCGAGTTCGCGAAGGATGTAATCCTTGTTCTTCCAGTCCTTGCTGACCTTGACCCAGAGGTCGAGATCGACCGGAGCGCCCAGGATCTTCTTCAGTTCCCTTGTCGCATCCTTCTTGGCCGCCTTCAGGAGGCTTCCGTTCTTTCCGATGATGATACCCTTCTGCGTCGGGCGTTCCACGTAGATCGTGCAGCGGATGTAAATGCGTCCGTCTTCCTCTTCGCGGAATTCTTCAGAATAAACGCCGATCGCATGCGGCACTTCATCCCTGGTGCGGATGAGGAGCTTTTCGCGGACGACTTCCTGCGCGATATTCCTTTCCGGCTGGTCAGTGACCATGTCGTCAGGGAAGTACTTCGGCCCTTCCGGCAGGTACTTTTTGATCGTATTCATCAGTTCGTCAAGGTTGTCGCCTGTCTTTGCGGAAATCGGGACAATGTCAGCGAAATCGTAGAGACGGCTGTACTGCGCAATCTTCAGGAGAAGCTGTTCCTTCGGGATGAGGTCAATCTTGGAAAGGACGAGGATGACCGGCACCTTCCTGTTCTCCAGAAGGGAGAGGATGTATCTGTCGCCGGCTCCGACCGGATCGTCGATGGCGCAGAGGAAGACGATGAGATCGACTTCTTCTAAGGCATCGATTGTGCTCTGGCGGATGGCTTCTCCTAATTTGCTCTGCGGCTTGTGCATGCCCGGGGTATCCAGGAATACGACCTGCGCATTGTCTCCGTTCCAGACGCCTGTGATCTTATTTCTTGTCGTCTGGGCGTGGGAGGAAACAATGGACACCTTCTCGCCGAGAAGCGCGTTCAAAAGCGTGGACTTTCCTACGTTCGGGCGGCCTACGAGGGCTGCAAATCCCGAACGGAAACCTGTATTTTCTGTCATGGGTTCTCCTGTTCTTTCTTCAATGAATCTTCTTCAAACGCATAGGGAAGGATTCCCTCAAGCGTAAATGTCCGGTAATCCTTTTCCGACCGGCCGGCTATGATGAGCGGTATCTTGAATTCCGCAATGACCTGGCGGCAGACGCCGCAGGGCATCGTATAACTGTCATGGCTTCCGATGACGGCAATGGCAAGAAATTTCCTTTCGCCTGCTGCCACTGCGCTTCCGATCGCATTTCTTTCAGCGCAGAGGGAGGCCGGATACGATACGTTTTCCATATTGCATCCTGCATAGACTTTGCCGCTTTCTGCCAGGACGGCAGCTCCCACCGGATAGAGGGAGTAAGGCGAGTAGCTGTTCTTCCTTGCTTCCCTAGCGGCAAGGAGAAGCCTTTCGGCCGTCTTTTCGTTAATCTCTTCCTTCGGCATGTTCTGCTTCCAGCTTTCCTTCTGTCATGATGCGGGAAAGTCCGCAGGCAGAAAGGATATCTTCCTCTGCCTTTCTCATGGCCTTCTTTTCCTCGGGATCATAATGATCGTAGCCTAAGATATGGAGGAATCCGTGCACGGAAAGGTATGCCACTTCCCTGTCGCGGCTGTGGCCGTATTCCTCAGCCTGGCTGACGGCGCGGTCAAGATTGATGACGATGTCGCCCAGTTCCGTTTCTTCTTCCGGCACATCGTCTTCGCCTTCATTCAGTGCGAAGGAAAGGACGTCCGTCGGCGCATCTACATCCCTGTAATCGCGGTTCAGCTCATGGATCGTGTCTGCATCGCAGATGAGCACGCTGATTTCAGCATCCTCTGCCACCTTCTGCTGTTTGGCGCCTTCCGTCAGTACCATGCGGATCAGTTTCTCCAGATCTTCGCTGTAAAATTTCATATCGCTGTAATTAATGGTGATTTCCATCTCCGGTTCCTCCGTTCAGCCTTCCTTGTTTTCTTTCCGTTCCCCTTTACGGGATCCGTTCTTGTTCCTGTGTCTGGCATCCTCTTCATAGGCATGGATGATCGCTGCGACCAGATCATGGCGCACGACATCATCTTCGCTGAAATGGACATGGCCTATATCCTTGACGTCCTTCAGCACGCGCTCTGCATCGATGAGACCGCTTCTGACATTCGGCGGCAGGTCGATCTGCGTCACGTCGCCATTCACGATCATCTTTGAGCGGAAGCCGAGGCGCGTCAGGAACATCTTGATCTGCTCGACCGTCGTATTCTGCGCTTCATCGAGAATGACGAAGGACTTCTCCAGCGTACGTCCGCGCATGTAGGCAAGCGGCGCCACTTCGATCTGTCCCTTCTGCTGCAGGCGGGTGAATTCCTCCGGTCCGAACATATCCATCAGGCCGTCAAAGAGCGGACGCAGGTAGGGATTGACCTTTTCCTGCATATCGCCCGGAAGGAAACCAAGTTTCTCCCCTGCTTCGACTGCCGGACGCACGAGGATGATCCTCTGCACGTCATGATTCCGAAGAGCAAAAGCAGCCAGTGCCACGGCGAGGTACGTCTTGCCCGTACCTGCAGGCCCGATGCCGAACGTGATGGAGTTCCTGCGGATCGTGTCCACATAGAGCTTCTGCCCCAGCGTTCTTGGGCGGATCGGCGCGCCGTTCTTCGTGAAATTGATGATATCGTCTTCCATTTCCTGCAGGAGATTTTCCTTCCCCTGATCGATGAGCGACATCACAAGGCGTACCTGACGCTCCGCAAGGCGGATGCGGCTTGCAATCATGTGGCGGATGCGCGCGATGACGTGAAGACTGTTCTCCACAGCCTCCTCTTCGCCCTTGATGCGGATCATGTTGCCGCGGCCGGAAATGTCTGCGCCGTAATGCTCCCCGATGATCTTGAGGTACGAGCTGTCTCTTTCAAAAAGGTGCTGTGCTTCCTGCAGATCTCCAATAACGATCTCTTCTGTTCTTTCCTTCGTAATGGCCATTCAACCTCCCTGGCTATAAGCCATGATGCCAAATTATAAAAAGTGCCGGACAGCTTTTCCGTCTATATAATCGCAAAGACAGCCCTGCGTGATATTTCTTTCTTCCAAAAGCTCGTCGATCCGGCTCTTGACCTCCCACCAGGGAGAGCCGCCGTTGACCGTAAGCGTATTGCCGCCAGACGCCCTTCCGACGATCCGCTGGATAACGATGTCTTTCCGAAGATATGCCAGGAAAAGGGCGACCCTTTCCATGTACTCTTCCATCGAGGAAAGCGTGACCTCTCCTCTCTCATACATCCTCGCGAGCTCCGTCCCCTTCACGATGTAAAGGGAGTGGATCTTCACCTCCGTCACAGGAAGGACGGAAATGAGCTTCGCCGTCTCGATGACATCCACCCGGTCGTCCCAGGGAAGATCGGCAATGACATGCGTGCACTGATCGAAGCCGTAGCGCCTGATGCGGAGCGCTGCATCGACATACTCAGCCGCCGTGTGGCAGCGGCCAAGCTTGAGGAGCGTGTGCGCATTCGAGCTCTGGAGCCCCAGCTCCACCGTCACGTCCTTGCCATACTTCTCTGATGATTCCTTCAAAATTTCAAGGTATCTTTCATTGACGCAGTCCGGCCTTGTCGATACGTCGACCCCTACCACGTCAGGATGCGCCATCGCCTCTTCCACCCAGGATCAAAAATCTTCCGGCGGCGCATACGTATTCGTGTAATTCAGGAAATAGGCGATGAACTTCTTCGCCTTGTACTTGGGCCCCACATGGGCAATGCTCCTGTCGAGCTGGCGCGTAATCGGAAGACCGACAGCCTTCGTCTCATAATCCGCACCGATGGAGCCGCAGAATATGCACGGCTCGCTTGACAGGCTGCCGTCCCTGTTCGGACAGGTGACAGGCAGCGAGATCGGGATCTTGTAGACCTTCTCTCCATACTTCTTTTTCAAATGATCTGAATACGTATTGTATCTTTCCATGCATTCTCCGTAAATAAAAATAATGAATCAATTTAATTATATAACAAACCTGTCCATTATGCATTTACATCGAGGTAAGCCTTTTGTAAAATGGAGTAGAAGATTACGCCGGATACCCATCCGGCTTTTTATGCAAAGGAAGCCAACATGATCAAAATACGCACCGCGCAGCTGGCCGCCGTCCCGAGCCACATCCGCAAAAACCTGAAACAGATTGAAAAAGAGGCTGCACTTGCCAGGGCCGAGGGCGCCCATATCCTCGTCCTTCCGGAAATGTGCCTCACGGGCTACCTCATCGGTGACCTCTGGGATCAGAATGCTTTTCTGAAAGAATGCGAACGCGCCAACGAAAAAGTCGCCGCCCTTTCCAAGGGCCTCACGATCGTCTGGGGAAGCCTTGCTGTCGACTGGGACCTCATCAATGACGACGGCCGTCCCAGAAAGTACAATGCCGCATTTGCCGCATCAAACGGCCATTTCATTTATCCTGAAGGAAGCCCTCTTCCCTTCACTGTGAAGACGCTCCTTCCCGACTACCGCTGCTTTGACGACCGCCGCTACTTCACCTCCCTGGAATCTCTGGCGCTCGAAGAAGGGAAACGTCCGGAAGATATCCTTGCCCCCTTCGTCCTTCCTGCAGGAAAAGAAGAGCTCCGCTGCGGCATCGTCCTCTGCGAAGACAGCTGGGATGAAAACTACCGCATTTCCCCGATGTCCATCCTCGCAGAAAAAGGCATTTCCCTGTTCCTGAACCTTTCCGCCTCCCCTTTCACGATGGGAAAAGACGGCAAGCGCCACAGGATGTTCTCTGAATCCCTCTCCCGCCTTTCCATCCCGATGCTCTATGTGAACAGGCGCGGCCTTGAGAACAACGGAAAAGACTGCTACACCTACGACGGCATGACAGCCGCTTACGACAAGGACGGGCAGCTTATTGCGGAAGCCAATCCCTTCACCGACGAGCGCTCGACCTTCTACTTCAATCAGGAAAACCTGACGCTCGCACCCGAAACGGAAATGGAACCGACAGATGAAAATCTTCTCCTTCCTGCCTTCCGCTACGGCACATCCGAATTCCTGAAAGCGATCGGCGCAAGCAAGGTCGTCATCGGCGTATCTGGCGGAATCGATTCTGCTGTCAATGCAGCGCTTTACCGCTCGATCCTTCCGGCCGAAAATATCCTTCTCGTCAATACGCCCACGCGCTACAACTCCGAGCTCACAAAAGGCCTTGCTGCCGAGCTTGCCAAGAACCTTGGCTGCCAGCTCCTGACGGTACCGATCGGAGACTTCATCGACGAGACGGCCGATGCGCTCGAAGGCCTTCCCCTTCCTGACGACACCGTCCACCTGACCGGCTTCATGAAGGAAAATATGCAGGCACGCGACCGCAGCAGCCGTATCCTCGCCGCACTCTCCGCTGCCTTTGGCGGCATCTTCACCTGCAACGCCAACAAGACGGAAACGACCGTCGGCTACGGCACCCTCTACGGCGACCTTGCCGGCGCCTTTGCCGCAACGGCCGACCTCTGGAAGTACCAGATTTACGATCTGGGAAGAAAACTCAATGCATGGTATGGAAGAGCCGTCATCCCCGAAGGCATCTTCACCGTCATGCCAAGCGCCGAACTCTCCGAGAATCAGGACGTCACACAAGGAAAAGGCGATCCTTTGATTTACGAATACCACGACTACCTCTTCAGAAGCTTCATCGAACCATGGCAGAGGCAGACCCCCGAAGACATTCTCAAAGCTTACGCCAAAGGAAATCTCGAAGATCTCATCGGCTGCTCCATCATCGTCTCCAACATTTTCCCGACCGCCAAAGATTTCATTGAAGACCTTGAGAAATGGTGGAACCTCTTCTCCGGATTCGCCGTCGCCAAGCGCATCCAGACGCCGCCGCTCCTTGCCGTCAGCCGCCGTCCGTACGGCTATGACCTCAGGGAATCCCAGCTCCGTCCCTACTACACCGACGCCTACCTTTCCCTCAAGGAAAAACTTCTGGCAGATTAAATAATTCATAAAAAGAAGCTGTGATGGAATGATCGCACATTTCATCACAGCTTCTTTTTACCTTATTTCTTTATTTCTTTTATCCTTACCTTATTTCAGGTATTCCTGGAAGAATTCATCAATGGCCTTGAACGGGATGATATCCATCTGGTCGTAGAGGTCCGTGTGAACGGCGCCCGGAATGGAGAGGAATTTCTTATTGTCCCCCTTCAGCTTCTTGAATGCATCCTGGCTGAAGTAGTAAGAATGCGCCTTGTCGCCATGGACGATGAGGACAGCGCTTCTGATTTTCCCTGCGTAGGAGAGAAGCGGCATGTTCATAAAGGAGAGCGCTGATGTCTTGTTCCATCCTGCATTCGAATTGACGGAACGCGGATGATAGCCGCGCTTTGTCTTGTAGTAAGCGTGGTAATCCTTCACGAAGAACGGCGCATCATCCGGAAGCGGATTGACGACACCGCCGGCCTTGGCATACGTATCATTCTTGTAGTCTTCTGTTCTCTGTTCGTTCAGAGCCTTCCTCATTTTATATCTGTCATCCGGCGTCATCTTGTCAAAGTATCCGTTGGCCGTGACGCGGAACATATCATACATGGTGGAAGTGACTGTCGCCTTGATTCTTGTATCCATGGCAGCTGCATTGAGAGCCATACCGCCCCATCCGCAGATGCCGAGGATGCCGATGCGGTTCGGATCGACATTGTCTCTTGTGGAGAGGAAATCTACGGCAGCAGAGAAATCTTCCGTATTGATATCCGGGGATGCCACGTCTCTTGGCGTGCCGCCGCTTTCACCGGTAAAGGACGGATCGAAGGCAATCGTCAGATAGCCCATTTCTGCCAGCTTCTGTGCATAAAGTCCGGAAGACTGTTCCTTCACAGCACCGAACGGTCCTGCAACAGCGATGGCAGGAAGCTTTCCTTTTGCATTCTTCGGTGTATACATATCTGCGGCAAGTGTAATGCCGTAGCGGTTATGGAATGTCACCTTCTGGTGATCGACTAAATCACTCTTCGGGAATACCTTGTCCCATTCATTTGTCAGTTTCAATGGCTGATCTCCTTTCGATGTCTGTACAGTAATCGTACTTGCCTGACCTGCCAGAATATCCGCAGCAAACGCAGTCGTTCCGCCAAAAGCCAGGAGCAGGCTCAATGCGGCAATGGCCGCCCATTTCTTCTTCATTTCCATCCTTCCTTTCTGCATCACTCAATCTATGTATAGTATAATTTCAATCTAAATAAATTACTAATATTAATATATAATCGTTATCTATTAGATTTCTTAATAGATTAAGTTATAATGAAGGAAAGGAGTGAACGACTATGGATATTGAACTGCTCAGGAATTTTCTGGAAATCGCGCGGCTCGGCAGCATGACAAAAGCGGCCTCATCGCTTCATATTTCACAGCCAACGCTCTCTGTCCAGATGAAATCCCTGGAAGAAGTGCTGGGAAGAAAACTTTTCCGCAAGGAAGGACGGAATCTTGTCATGACGGAAGAAGGCGAGCTCCTTGAAAGAAGAGCCGCTGACATCATAGGCCTCACGGATAAGACGCTGTCTGAATTCCGCGCGCTCTCTGACAGCCTGGGAGGAGACGTCCGCATCGGCTGCGCTGAATCAGTCCTGATCGACCACCTGGCCCTTGCCGTCAAAAAAATCAAGAAGAAACGCCCCTTCCTCCGCTGCCATATCACAAGCGGAGACACAGCCATCGTCACAAGCATTCTGGAACAGGGCCTCATCGACTTTGCCATCATCGTCGAACCGCCGGACCTTGACCGCTACGACTCCATCCGGATTCCCGGCGTCGATACATGGTGCGCCGTCATTCCCGAGGACTCGCCGCTAGCCGCCAAGAAGAGCCTTACCTTTGACTATATAAAAAATGAACCCATTATTATGTCCAAGCAGTCCTTCCTCGCCGACCTGCCGCGCTGGTGCGGAAGCCGCCGCGATGAGCTGACCATCTTCGGATACCTGAACCTTTTCTACAACGGCACCCGCTTCGTCAAAAATCACATGGCCATCCTTCTCACCTTCGCGGGACTTGCCGAATCAGGAAACGGCCTTGCCGTCCGTCCCCTTTCACCCGTCCTTTCCAACCGCATGTACATCGTCTGGAAAAAGCGCCAGATCTTCTCTCCCGCCGCGAGGGACCTCCTGGAAATCCTTCGGGAAAATGCAGAAAAAGAACCTGTCAATGAATAATAAAAAGGGGCTGTGACAAAATTCGTTAAAACGCTGCCTTTTCCTTTTCTCGAGCGAAGCGAGGTTTAAGGGTGTTAACCTTGCTCCGAAGGAGAAGGTCCCGGCGAAGCCGGGGAATACAGTAGTTCTTGAGCGCAGCGAGGTTTTTAGGTTTTCAGACAGAACAAATAAATACATTTGTTAGATAATCCTTTAATGGAATATTCCAATAGAAAAAGGTGCTGTGGCAAAATGATAAACCATTTTGTCACAGCACCTTTTTTGCTACCGTTTATTCCGCAGCAGCTTTTAAGGTTTTTTCTACAGCTGCCTTGATTGTCTCGTAATCCTGTCCGGGCTGGGCTTCGAAAAGCTTTTCCCCGTCGATGAAGAGGCTCGGTACATAGTAGTACTTGCCGTTGTATGGAGTGACGAGCTCCGGCTGCAGCTGTTCATCGATCACTTCTACTTCTGCATTGGCATATTCCGGTTTCTGGCAAAGTTCCTCGAATGCCTTCTTCGCTTTTGCGCAGTACGGGCATCCTGGGATCTTGATCATGGTAATTTTTTTCATGGAACATTCCTCCTTCTTGGAAATTTGGATTCCTGTATTTAAGATACTCTGTTTCCCCTGAAATTGCTAGTATCGAAAAAATTCTTTTTAGTCTTGTTTCAGAAAATCCAAAAGACCGGGAATAATCCCGGCCTCTTTTCATTCAAGCCCTCTAATCAGTCAGAGTTCTTGAAGTATGATTTGAAATTGGAGTCCTGCACTCTCGGGCTCTTCGGTCCTTTCGGACGATTGCCGCGACCGCCTTCGAAATGACGGCCTCCGCGCTTTCCTTCGAAACGGCGTCCTTCTCTGTCGCCGCGGCCTTCACGGTCGCCGCGTCCTTCGAAGTGTCTTCTCGGGCGGTTTCCGCCTTCGAAACGACGGTGTCCGCCGCCGCTTCTTCTTCTGAAGTTCGGAGCTTCTTCCGTGATCTTGACCGGAGTAACGTCCGGCTGTTTGGTCAGCAGTTTGATAGCTGCTGCAACGAGGGATACGGAGTCCTGGTCATTCAGGAGTTCTTCGGCGCTTTCGCGGAACTGTTCGAGTCCGCCAGCCTGAGCTGCTTCGGAAAGGCTTTCAATGGCAGCCTTCTGGTTTTCTTCCATGACTTCGGTCAGTGTCGGTACAGAGCGGCGGGTAATGCGGCGGCGGATGACTCTTTCGATGTCACGCAGCTGGCCCATTTCTCTGGAAATGACGAATGTCGTAGCAAGACCGGTCTGTCCTGCGCGGCCTGTACGGCCTACGCGGTGTACATAGATTTCCGGATCCTGCGGCATATCGAAGTTGTAAACGTGTGTGACGCCGGAAATATCAAGGCCTCTGGCAGCGACGTCAGTAGCAACGAGGATATCAATGGTGCCTTCCTTGAACTGGCGTACGACGGTGTCTCTCTTCTGCTGGGACAGGTCACCGTGAAGACCTTCGGCCATGTAGCCTCTCTTCTTCAGAGCTTCGGTGACTTCATCGCAGCGGCGCTTGGTGCGTACGAATACGATAGCCAGTTCGGGATCCTGCATATCGAGCAGACGGCAGAGTGCGTCAAATTTCTGACGGTCCGGCAGTTCGATGTATTCCTGTTCGATCAGGTCGATGGTTACGGTAGCAGCCTTGATCTTGACGACTTCCGGGTCCTTCAGGAATGTTTCAGCGAGTTCACGGATCGGTCCAGGCATGGTAGCGGAGAAGAACATGGTCTGTCTTTCTTCCGGAATAGCAGCAAGGATCGTGCGGATGTCGTCGATGAATCCCATATCGACCATTTCATCGCCTTCATCAAGGACGAGAATCTGTACATTGGAGAGGTCGATCGTGCCGCGCTTCATATGGTCCATCAGACGGCCCGGGGTAGCTACGATGATGTTTGGTTTCTTGCGGAGTGCCTTGAACTGGCGTTCAATATCCTGACCGCCGTAGATCGGCAGTGCGTGGATCGGCAGGTACTGTGCAAGATGGTTGATTTCTTCAGCGGACTGGATAGCCAGTTCTCTGGTTGGCGAAAGGATGACTGCCTGCGGACCTGGCTTTGTTGTGTCAATGCGTTCCAGTACAGGGATACCGAATGCTGCGGTTTTGCCTGTGCCTGTCTGTGCCTGACCAATCAGATCCTTTCCGGAAAGTGCTACTGGAATGGAGACCTTCTGGATCGGGGTCGGTTCCTCGAACCCCATATCCTTTACGGCCTGCAGAATTTCCGGCTGGATTCCTAATTCGTCAAAAGTTTCGTACATGTGTTTCCTCCTGTGTGCGCCATGGGTACGCATTCGCTCATCGCTAATAAAAAAGGCAGGCGTCTCAATCTATGCATCTTTGCATCTTCCGGGTCTTCGTATCTGCGGATCCATCCGCTCCCGGGCACTAAAAAAAGAGAACACTACAAGCGTCTCTCCCATGATTTACGTTTCTCGGTTGTCCGTTCTCGTTAGTACATGCCTGCTCATTGATGTTATTATATCACACTTTTTCAATTAAAAGTAAAATATTTCAGAAAATATCAAAAATAGTCAATATTTTTTAGAAAAAGAGTACACTTTTATCTATAATCCCTCAAAATCAGAAATATTTCTTGAAAATGGCTGGAGATACCACATAATTACCAAAATACTATTCCATTTCATACAGATTGTCATAGAAGCGAAACGGGAGTATCCGCCGCTTTCCCATTCAGGAAATGCATTCATGCAAAGAAAAAGCCGCAGGAAATGCATCGCATTCCCGCAGCTCTCTATATAATAGCCTCTTTATAATACCCCGCTTACAGTCTGACCTGCATGCCTGTGAACCATTCTCTTCCATGGACGTAAAGGTCGTCCACTTTCTTGTCGAACCAGTTATAGACGCCCGCCGTCATGGACCAGTCGTCCCAGCGTTTCCGGATGGACGTGTTCAGCGTCTGGAATGTATACGCTTCATCATCAAAGCGGTAGTGGTCCTGGAAGGTATCCCAGATGGCGCCCGACCAGCCGTAATCATCATGATCATCATAGAAAAGAGCGGCCGTCACCGTATGGCGCGCGCGGTTGTCGAGCATCGTGCCGTCTGTCTTGTTCTCGGCATCGAGGTACACATGCGAAAGTCGCCAGTTCCAGCGGCTTCCCATCGGCGCGGAAAGCTCTGTCTCCACGCCCTCGATGTCGGCGCGGTTCACGTTTTCATAATGGTAGACGGCATCGCTCACCTGCACGATGTCGATCAGGTTCTTCACGCGGTTCTTGAACCAGGTCACCTTGCCCTTGAGATTTCCCAATTCCCATTCATATGAAAGATCGAGGGAGCGGGATTTCTCCGGAGAAAGATCGGGATTGCCGTAAATGCGGTAAGCGAAATGATTGAGATTGAGGTACATTTCCGAAACTGTCGGCGCGCGGTATCCGGCGCCATAGTCTGCCTTGATCCTGTTATGGGGATCCAGCTCCCATGTCGCGCCCAGTCTTGGCACGCCGTAATCACCGAAGCGGTTGTTATGCTCCATGCGGAAGGATGGTGTCAGCGTCACGCCCCCGCCCATCGTCCAGAAATCCGTCACATAGAGCGCCGCATTCTCGATGCTGTGCCCTTCTTCTTCCTTTCCTTCGCCGAGGCGCGTCCCCGTGTACGACGTCATGCGGTAATCCCCGCCGTACGTCACGCGGTGCTTGTCAAAGGTCATCGTGTCCTTTCCGGAAAGCGCCCACTCCGTGTACTCCGCCTTGTCGTAATCGCTGGCAGGGTACAACGTGTCCAGCATGGAATTCACGAATGGCGGAAGGATGCCCGTAAAATCAGGACGGTCATTGCTCGTCTTCGAATTCTTCGTAAGGCGGCTGTAGGAAACGCTGCC
Organism: Dialister sp. CAG:357; assembly: GCF_000435155.1. Lineage (NCBI taxonomy): Bacteria > Bacillati > Bacillota > Negativicutes > Veillonellales > Veillonellaceae > Dialister > Dialister sp. CAG:357. Next base: position 37,638 of record NZ_FR896419.1, read on the forward strand.
TTCGTATTCATTTCTGTCCGTCTTTCCTGTATACGTTAGGAACGTGTCCGTCTCATGACGGTCGATGCGGCTCCTGTCATCCTTCTGGAGCGGCAGGTACAGCCGGCCCATCTGCATGCCGCCGTCAGCAAAGCGCGTCAGCATCGATTCGTCGAAGTAATTCACGCCGAAGCGCACCTTGTTCTCGTTCCTGTTCTCGAAATCATAGACCGTATCGAGCCCGATTTCCTGTCTTCTGCCATAGCCCGGCACATCCCAGCCGTCCGTTATGATGCCGCGTTCATCCGTCCCCTGGTTCCTGTAGGAAAGAGGGCGCACCTTTGCCGTGCTGTAATGGAAGGAGGAATTCCAGCGGCCGAGTTTCCCAGTCGTATAGCGGAGGTCCTCGCCCCACTCCGCCTCCCCCGTGTGGAAGCCGAGCACCGTTTCTTCCTTGTCCGGCTTCTTCGTGATGATATTGATGACGCCGCCCATGCCGTCTGAGCCGTACATCGCACCCGACGGACCCCTCACGACTTCGATCTTGTCGATCGTGGAAAGAGGAATCCTTAAAAGAAGGTAGGCATTCTTTGTCTGGCTCGTATCCTCATCCGCCATGCGCCTGCCGTCAACAAGGATCAGCACCTGATTCGTATTCATGCCGCGGAGCATCACCTGCGTGCCGCCCATGGAAGCCGTGCTGCCGGCCTTCCCGCTTGAAAGGTTGATTCCCGTCACAAGCTCCAGGGCCTGCGTCGCATTCACCGCGCCAAGGCTTTCGATTTCCTTCTGATCGACGACCTGGACCGCCTGCGGTTCCTTCTTCGATTCGACTGGCATCTTTTCTGCCGTCACAACCATCTCCGGAAGCGAATATACCTCTTCTGCGCCGGAAGAAATAGGCATCAAGAGAGCCCCTCCCATGGAAAGAAGCACTGCCTTCTTTATTATATTTTTCTTATTAATAGAGCCTCGCGGCTGATTCATCATGATCCCCCCTTGCCAGAGCCTGACCGGCAGGCTGCCTGTATTTATTCCTTTCTATTATACTTCATGGTCCGAATGCGCTCTCAAAAAATTTTTCAAAAAATATTTATGTAACTTATTGAATATTTATTCTAAAAGTTGTATTATTATTTCAATCCAAAAACGTGCGGATTTTTATATTTCTTCAAAAATTGAGATTTGATGGAAATAGTCCACATATCCGCCGAATATCGTTTATGCAATATTGCATAAACATGCATTTATGCCATAGAAAAGAGGCCCTCGGAATGTACGAAAAGGAAGTCAAGGAAAAAACATCGCAGATCCTGCCAAAGGTGGTGGGATGGAGACGACACTTCCATGAATATCCTGAAGTGTCCGGAGAAGAAAAAGAGACTTCCCTTTATATCCAGCAGGTCCTCACTGAACTCGGCATCCCCTTCGAAACAGGCTTCTTCGGGACGGCAGTCCTTGGGACTATCAAAGGCGATCTTCCCGGCAAGACCGTAGCCCTCAGAGCCGACATGGATGCCCTCCCCGTCACCGAATTGACAGGCCTGCCCTTTGCTTCGAAAAACAAAGGCGTCATGCACGCATGCGGCCACGACGGCCACATGTCCATCCTTCTCGGCGCTGCCGCTGTCCTCCAGTCCATGAAGAGCCAGCTCCACGGCACAGTGAAGCTCGTATTTCAGCCGGCTGAAGAAGAAGCTTCCATCGGGGGCGGACGCCACATCGCCGCTTCCGGCAAGCTCGATGACATCGAAGAAATCTACGGCCTCCACGTATGGCCTGAACTTCCCGTCGGGCAGGTCGGACTGAAAAAAGGAAATCTCATGGCAGCATCCGATCGTTTCTACGTCCACGTCAAAGGGAAATCCACCCACGCAGCGCAGCCGCACAATGGCACGGATGCTCTCGTAGCCGCTGCCCACTTCATCATCGACGTGCAGACACTCATCTCCCGTGAGATGAACCCGATGGAAAATGTCGTATGCACCATCGGCCTCATGAATGCAGGCACCCGCTACAACGTAGGCGTCGAAGATGCTTACCTCGAAGGTACCGTCCGTACGTACACCCCGGCCCTCCGCGACAAGATGGAACAGCGTCTGGGAGAACTCCTCAAAGGGCTCGACTACACGTTTGGCACCCATTCCGAACTGAACTACGTACGCGGCCACAGCGCCACGATCAATACACCGGAAAAGATTGACTTCCTCGATGAAGTTGCCAAGACCTACATCGGCAAGGAACACATCACCCATCCGGAATTCCCGTCCATGTGTGCAGAAGACTTCTCCTACTACCTTGAAAAATTCCCCGGCGCCTTCCTCTGGCTCGGCACCGGCAAGGAAGGAACTCCTGCCCTGCACAATGCAAGCTTCGCTCTAGACGAATCCATCCTTCCACTGGGCATCATCATGGAAGCAGGCGCCTGTTTCGAAACTTTAGCCAAAGAATAATTCCGTTCGAAAGAACATTTCCCTCTGAGAGGTATATCATGAAAAGCTTACTCAATAAACCGTTCCTGAGCATGACCGACTACACACCCGAAGAATTCGCATACTACCTAGACCTCGCAGCCGCTCTTAAGAAAGACAAGAAAGAAGGCAAGGAAATCCAAACACTGAAGGGAAAGAACTTTGCCCTCATCTTCGAAAAAGATTCCACACGAACCCGCTGTGCATTCGAAGTCGCTGCCAGAGACCAGCGCGCATTCACCACATACCTCGGACCGACAGGCAGCCAGATCGGCAAGAAAGAATCCATTGCCGACACCGCCCGCGTCCTCGCATCCATGTTCGATGGAATCGAATACAGAGGCTTCAAGCAGTCCGCTGTCGAAGAACTCGCAGCCAAGTCAGGCGTTCCCGTCTGGAACGGCCTCACCGACTACGACCACCCGACACAGACCCTCGCCAATTTCCTGACACTGAAGGAACATTTCAATAAACCTCTGAATGAACTCTCCTTCGCTTACGTCGGACACGGACAGTCCAATATGGCGCACGCCCTCATGGCAGGCGCAGCCCTTGCAGGCATGGACTTCCGCATCATCGGACCCGCCCAGTTCTTCCCTGAAGACGATTTCCTCGCCAAATGCCAGAAAATCGCTGAGAAGACTGGCGCGACCTTCACCTTCACCGACGATCCCGTAGAAGGCGTCAAAGGCCTCGACGTCATCTACACCGGAGTCTGGGTCACCATGGGCGACCCCTACGAACTCTGGGGCGAACGCATCAAACTCTTCATGCCATACCGCATCACGATGGACATGATCAAGAACACCGGAAATCCGGACACCGTCTTCTGCCACTGCCTCCCGGCCTTCCACAATACCGAGACAAAAGTCGGCAAGGACATCTACGAAAGATTCGGCCTCGACGGCATCGAAGTCACAGACGACGTCTTCGAAGCGCCGTTCTCTCTGGCCTTCCAGGAAGCCGCCAACAGACTCCCGACCATCAAAGCCGTGATGGTCGCCTCATTTGCCGAGTATCCCATTCATGAATAAGAAAGAAGGATGAGTATCATGACACAGAAATCACTGCCAAAAGTCTTTATCGTCGGAGAATCAGGAACCACGGGCCTCCGCCTGCACGACCGCCTGTCCGGCAGAAAAGACATCGACCTTCTTTCCCTTCCCGAAGACAAGAAAAAGGACATCGACACCATCGTTTCCTTTGCCAAGGAAGCCGACATCATGTTCCTCTGCCTTCCGGATGATGCATCCAGGGAAATCGTCAAAGCCACCGAAGGCACAGGCATCCGCATCCTCGACACCTCCACTGCCCACCGGACGAAAGAGGACTGGGTCTACGGATTCCCTGAACTTTCCGAGCAGCAGAAAGACGCCATCGCCAAAGCGGATAAAGTCGCAGTCCCGGGCTGCCACGCATCCGGCGTCATTTCCATCCTCTACCCGCTCGTCAAAGCCGGCGTCCTCCCGATCAATTACCCCCTCCACTGCTTCTCCCTCACCGGATACAGCGGCGGCGGCAAATCCATGATCAAGGACTACGAAGAAAACATGAGAGAAGAACTCAAGGCTCCCCGCCAGTACGGACTCTCCCAGAAGCACAAGCACCTTCCGGAAATCATGAAAGTCTGCAAACTCTGCGAAGAACCGATCTTTTCACCAATCGTAGCCGACTATGTGGCCGGCATGCAGGTCACCATCGGCTTCCACACCCATTTCCTGCAGCTCCCCTGCGGACTTCCCGGATCCGTCGACATCGACGATTTCCATGAAATCTACAAACGCTGCTACAAAGGTTCCAATATCGTCAAAATTTCTGACCTTACCACCGACGAAACGAACGGCCTCTTCCTCAATGCGAACAAGGATGCCGGCAAAGACAGCCTCACCATCTACATCGCAGGAAACGACGACCGCATTCTCGTCCTCGCCTCTTTTGACAACCTCGGCAAAGGCGCTTCCGGAGCTGCCATCGAATGCATGAACATCATGCTCGGCTTCCCGGCAGAGACCGACCTTGTCCTCTAAGCAAAAGCGGCTCCTTCCATAAGGAGGGAGCCCTCTTTATACCCCGAAAAGGAGACTTACCATGAACCAGGCAACTAATGCAGTACGCGCCGAGATCCTCACCCAGGCGATCCCGTACATCAAAGAATACGCAGGAAAATACGTCGTTGCCAAGTACGGCGGAAATGCAATGACCGATCCGGAACTGAAGAAATCCGTCATGCAGGACATCCTTCTCCTCCGCCTCGTCGGCGTCAATGTCATCCTCGTCCATGGAGGCGGCCCTGATATCAACCATATGCTGGATGCCCTCCACATCGAGTCCCACTTCGTGAACGGCCTCCGAGTCACGAACGAAGACACCATGGAAGTCGTGCAGATGGTCCTTGCCGGTAAGATCAATAAAGGCCTTGTCGCTGAACTCACCGCCCTTGGCGGAAAGGCAGCCGGCCTCTGCGGTATAGACGGCAACCTCATTCACGTCCACACCAAGGACCCGGCCCTCGGCCTTGTAGGAGAAATCGACGCCGTCAATAAAGGCATCATCGACAACCTCCTCGCAGGCGGCTACATCCCCGTCATTTCCTCCGTCGGCATCGACGACAAAGGACAGCCGCACAATATCAACGCCGACACAGCAGCCACTGAAATCGCAGCTGCCCTGAACGCCGAATGTCTCGTCTTCATGAGCAACATCGACGGCGTCCTCAAGGACAAGGACAACCCCTGCAGCCTCATCAAGTCCCTCACCGTCGAAGAGACGGAAGCCCTCAAGAAAGACGGCACCATCGCAGGCGGCATGATCCCCAAAGTCGACGGATGCACCGACGCCATCAAAGGCGGCGTCAAGAAAGTCTTCATCATCAATGGAGAGATCCCGCACGCTCTCCTCATCGAACTCTTAACCGACGAAGGACTCGGAACCATGTTCTCCGCCTGATCGAATACAGAAAAGGAGCCAGACCCATGAATACATTTGAAAAAGACAAGACCTACATCACCCACACTTACAACAGATACCCCGTATGCTTCGTCAAGGGAGAAGGATCCCACCTCTATGACGACAAAGGCAAAGAATACATCGACATGGGCACCGGCATCGGCGTCGACGTCCTCGGCATTTCCTATGAACCCTGGATCGAAGCCGTCACCAAGCAGCTCCATACCCTGAACCATGTATCCAACCTTTTCTACACCATGCCCCAGACAGACCTGGCACAGGCGCTCTGCGAAAAGACAGGCATGAAGGACGTATTCTTCTCCAACTCCGGCGCTGAAGCCAATGAATGCGCCATCAAGGGAGCCAGAAAATACTCCATCGACAAGTACGGCAAGGACAGAACCACCATCGTCACCCTGATCAACAGCTTCCACGGCCGTACCATCACCACCCTCGCTGCAACCGGCCAGGACGTATTCCATCAGAACTTCTTCCCCCTGACAGAAGGATTCCTCTACACACCGGCTAATGACCTCGATGCCTTCATCAAACTCTGCGAAGCCCATCCGGAAATCTGCGCCGTCATGGTAGAACCTATCCAGGGCGAAGGCGGCGTCCATCCCCTCGATAAAGACTTCTTCGAAGGCGTCGGCGCTTATGCCAAGGAACATGACATCCTCCTCGTCGTCGACGAAGTACAGACAGGAAATGGCCGTACAGGAAAACTCTACGGCTACATGAACTACGACGTCACCCCGGACATCATCTCCACTGCCAAAGGCCTGGGCGGCGGCCTTCCGATCGGAGCTACCCTCTTCGGCGAAAAGACAAAGGACGTCCTCTCCAGCGGCACCCACGGCTCCACCTTCGGCGGCAACCCGATCGTCTGCGCAGGCGCCCTCGCCATCCTTGATTACATCGATGACAAGCTCCTTGATTCCGTCGCTGAAAAAGGCAAATTCATCAAAGAAAGCTTCGAAGGTGCCAAAGGCGTCAAATCCGTAGCAGGCATGGGCCTCATGTGGGGCATCGAGCCAGAAAAAGACGTTTCCACTATCGTTCCCAAACTCCTTGAAAAAGGTGTCGTCGTACTGACAGCGAAAGAAAAAATCCGTCTCCTCCCTGCGCTCAACATTCCTGAAGAAGACCTTGAAAAAGCAGTCTCCATCATGAAAGAAGTTCTCGCAGAAGACTAAAGACAATAATGACAATAATAAAAAGACTGTGGCGAAATGATTGCACATTTCGCCGCAGCCTTTTTGCTTAGGGGAAAACAGGTTTACTTGTGTTCTGCTATGAACCTTCTCACCAGATGATTCAGGACTGCCGTCGGCGTCAGGTAAAGATCCAGGCATGCCTTCTTGAAATCACGCTTGAGCTCCTTATTCATGCGGAATGCTGCCATCGCCGAGCCTTCCCTGCCCATGGCGACGGGGCTGAATCCATCCGCATTTCCCTTCTTCACGAACGACGCCGCCAGATCATTCAGGACCTCCCGCTGCGACCTTCCCATCGCCTTGCAGATCCGCCCGAACTCCTCCTTGTCCCTTTCCAGAATGAAGAACGTCATCTGCGACGTATCCGAAGACGACGGATTCTTAGCGCTGTCCAGCTTTTTCATCATTTCCTGATGATCCTTCCCATACCACTCCACATAAAGCGCCATAAAAGCCGTCAGCACATTCGATACCGCAAATCCCGCCTGGCTGCACGTTTCCTTCAGAAGATCACGAGAAGACTCAGGCATCTCCACCCTTGCCGCGCAGTCCTTCACGATTTCAAAAGAAAGAGCCGGCAGACCAGACTCCACCATCTCCGGATGACGCCCGTACTCGTCGATGAAAGCAAGGATCGTCGAGCGCGCATCGCTCCCATTGGCCCGGCAAAGGTACATGAACTTCTTCTTCAGCGCATACGAAGTCTTGAAACTCGTGACTACACCCTTTTCCACTCCGCGGATTTCCTTCGTATCCTTCGAAAGAGTCTCCCCCTTCACCGCATACCAGCACATGAAAGCATTCAGCATCGCATTCACCGAGCATCCGTAATGCTCGCAGTTCTCTGCCAGACGATCCTTCACCGAAGCTGGCACACGCGCAATGAAACGCTCCGTCAAAAGCGAACCCGACGCCCCCTGCTGCTCCATCCTTTCCTTCACTCCTTCCACCAGTGACAAAAGCTCACGCGACCGGTCCCGCCCGGCCGCAAGATCCGACAAGTACTCCTCCGCCATCCTGTTCATGACAGCATTCCCTGTCATATGCGCCGCCTTGCACCGTTCAAAGAAACGCGCGCGAAGGACCGGAAACGCAGCGATATAAACCTCCTTCGCCGCATCCTTCCCCCGCCCCTTCCTGGCAGCCAGAGTAATCCTTCCCACCGAATCCATCATGCTCACTCCATTCCAGCAGACACATCTATGGGATGCCTTCCCGCATCCCAGACACCCACTCTCCCCTCTACTATCAGTATAATTTTTACAATGACAAATCCTGTCCACTTCAAGAGCCTAACAAAAGATTTTTTTGAAGAAACGTCAAAAAAGAAATAAAAAAAAGATTCAGCAAAGTGAACCTTTCAAAGAGAAACATGAGCTGCCTGCGCGGCAGTGCTGTTTTTCTCGAGCGAAGCGAGGTTTAAGTGGTTTTGACCTTGCCCTTTAGGGAAGGTGGCGGCGGAGCCGTCGGATGAGTTGTAGTTCGTACAGCCGTCAGGCTGGTTGTATGGTTTTTCTGTTGTCTCGGCAATGATTGAATCGCACGTGGAGAAAAGGAAATCTCACGTTTTCTAAGCTGCCTATGCGGCAGTGATCAAAGACA
>NZ_FR896420.1:0-3975 GCF_000435155.1 Dialister sp. CAG:357
TAAGTGTTCAACTTAATTATACAATCCGCCTTTTCTTTTCTGCTGTCATCGATGGAATAACGGTTTTGCCGCATTCTTTGCAATAAATAAAGAGTTCCGGAAGCCGGCCGAAGCCCCGGAGCTCTTTATGGTACCTTAATGTGTCGTCGGACGGAAGCCTGCCTGAATCAATGCTCTTCTGATCCTGACACCGCTCAATACACCTAAGGTCACTTTAATCAGGTCAAATACAACAAACGGGAATACCGTCATGGTCAAAGCTGTCCAGAGAGGCATGTCCTTTCCAAGGCCGTACTGGAAGTATCCCATGAACCAGATGGTTCCCAATGCATAGCAGGAGATAAGTCCAAGAATGGCAAATCCGATATAGCAGAAAATATTGACCTTCTCTTCTGATCTGAATCCGCTGATCAAAGCCATCAGGACGAAGCCCAGATAATAACCGCCTACTGGGGAGAGGAATATGCCTATGCCTGCTTTCCCCATGGTGAGGACCGGAATCCCGATCATGCCAAGAATCAGCCAGAGTCCAATGGAAATGGCGCCCCATTTCTTGCCCAGGACGCCTCCTGCCAGCGCACAGACAAAGCTCTGCAGCGTAATCGGAACGGCGCCTATCGGAAATGCAAATTGTGATAATATTGCCATGATACCGGCAAATAATGCAGCACTGATAAAATTATGATTTTTCATACTTTTCCTCTTTTCTGAAATTTCATTTTTATCATTGCCGTTCTTTAAGTCAACCAGATTGGATCAGCGTTTGGGAATTGGCGCATCTACAGGGCGTATGGATACGTCTCCTGCAATGACGCGCTTGACTTCGCTTCCTGTATTGACCAGCAGACAACCATCGCGGTCAATATCGACTGCTTTCCCTGTATAGCTGTCATCGCCGAAGATTACGCGGACTTCCTGTCCCAAAGTAACAGAAAGCGCTCTCCAGTCATCAAGCACTTTGTCAAAGCCTTCATCCTGCGCGATGCTGTATTCTTTTTCCAGCTCGCCGAGAATGGCTGCAAGAAGATCCTTGCGTGAAACATTGATGCCTTCATTAAGGAAGGACGTCGCGCCTTCACGGAAATCTTCCGGGAATTCATTCTTCTTGATCCCTGTATTGATGCCGATGCCCATGATGATATAGTCGATCTTTTCCATGGATGCAGACATCAGTGTCAGGATGCCGACAAGCTTCTTGCCATGGACAAGGATATCATTTGGCCATTTGATGCCTGCGTCAGCAAGCCCCATCCTTCTGATGCCGCGGCAAACGCCTACTGCCGCCAGAAGCGTGCACTTGGATGCTTCCATCGGGAAGAATTTAGGACGGAGAATCAGGGAGAACCAAATGCCCTTGGCAAAAGGGCTGTAAAATCCTCTCGCAAGTCTTCCGTGTCCTGTAATCTGTTCTTCAGCGACGACGATAGTCCCTTCTTCAGCACCTTCACGTGCTATCTTCTTTGCTTCTTCATTCGTGGACTGTGTGGATTCCAGATAGACGACATGTCTTCCAAATGTCTCTGTATGGAGTGCACTGTCAATTTCAAGCGGTGTCAGCAAATTCGGTGCGTAAATCAATCTGTATCCCTTTCTTGTACTGGATTCAAAAATATAGCCTCTTTCTTTCAAGACGTTAATATGCTTCCAGATTGCTGTACGCGAGACATGCAGGTCTTTTGAAATCTGCTGTCCGGAAACGAAATTGCCATCCGCCTTGCGAAAATAATCCAGAATTTCATTTCGCATAATAAACCTCCGATCCTGTGAAGTACTTTATATCCTTATTTTTATAGATAAAACGGACTTTATTCAAGACTATTTTATTTCTTTACATTATAATCAGTTGTAAACCATCGGTCAACCAATAAGATTTCCTCGATTGACATTATTCATTATGCGCCGCGCGAAAAACCGGGATCCCTGTTTGAGATCCCGGTTTGTTATGACAAATCTGTATTAAAGTATATAGTTGGATACGTCAATATCCTGCGTAATCCTTCCCATCTTTTCTCTTATGTAATCGCCGTCAATCGTCACGTTCTTATCCTCCAGGTCAGGCGCCTCAAAGGAAATATCCTCGAGCACTCTTTCCAGGATGGTATAAAGCCTTCTGGCTCCGATATCCTCAGTCTCTTCATTGACGTGGGTGGCAATCTCGGCAATGGCATCGAGAGAGCTTTCCGTAAACGTAATCGTCACGCCTTCTGTCTCAAGGAGCGATTCATACTGGCGGATCAGGGCCTGGCGCGGTTCTGTCAATATTTTCCTTAGATCTTCTTTTGTCAGGCTCGAGAGTTCCACGCGGACAGGGAAGCGGCCCTGAAGTTCAGGAATCAGGTCGCTTGGCTTGGATACATGGAAGGCACCGGCAGCAATGAACAGGATATGGTCTGTTTTCATCTGGCCATACTTCGTCTTTACGGTCGCTCCTTCTACGATGGGAAGGATATCCCTCTGCACGCCTTCTCTTGAGACATCTGCCCCGCTCGTATTGTTTCTTCCGGCAATCTTATCAATTTCATCAATAAAGATGATGCCTCGTTCTTCAGCCAGGCGGATTGCCTTCTCCTTGACGACTTCCATATCGACCATTTCTTCTGCGGCTTCCTCTGCCAGGATACTCTTAGCCTGACGGACAGTCACTCTCTTCTTGCGTGTTTTCTTAGGCATCATGTTGGAAAGCATCATGGAAATCTGATTGGCCTGTTCATTGTCTGAATCTCCGGAGGTTCCTGATTTGTCTTCGACCTCGATTTCAATCATGCGGTCATCAAGTTCCCCGCTCCTGATTCTTTCCAGAAGGTCCTTTCTTCTTTCCTTTTCTCCCTGATCAATGGCAGGTTCTGCTTTCTTTTCCCCGAAGATGATATCCATCGGGCTTCTGGTTTCCGTTTTCTTTGACGGCCACATAGCTTCCTGAATTTTCTTCAGGGCAGCCTCTTCGGCATCCTTCTTGTGGCGGTCTGCTTCTGTCTTCTTGACAAGGCGCACCGATTCTTCCGCCAGATCACGGACCATGGATTCTACATCTCTTCCGACATAGCCGACTTCCGTATACTTTGTCGCTTCCACTTTTACAAAAGGTGCATTGGTAAGGGAAGCAATCCTTCTTGCGATTTCCGTCTTGCCTACGCCGGTAGGCCCGATCAGGAGAATATTTTTCGGGCTGACTTCCTTTGCAATTTCAGGAGAAAGTTTGCTGGCGCGCCAGCGGTTTCTCAAAGCAACGGCCACGGATTTCTTGGCATCCTGCTGGCCGATGATGTACTGATCCAGATATTCTACAATACGTCTTGGCGTTAATTCATCATTCATTATATTTCCTCCACAATGACGTTGTGATTTGTATAAACACAGATATCTGCCGCTATATGAAGTGATTTCTCTGCGATTTCACGGGCAGAAAGATCTGTTACGGATACCAGTGCCCTGGCAGCTGCGAGCGCATAATTTCCGCCGCTTCCGATGGCAAGGATTCCGTCGTCAGGTTCTATGACTTCCCCGCTTCCGGATACAAGGAAAAGATGCTCCCCGTCTGTCATGATCAGGAGCGCTTCCAGTTTCTGTAGAACCCTGTCGCTTCTCCATTCCTTGGCAAACTCGACAGCCGCCCTGACCAGGTTGCCGTTGCAGTCGACCAGTTTTGATTCGAATTTATCAAAAAGAGCAAAGGCATCTGCCACTGAACCTGCAAAGCCTGCTATTACCTTGCCGTGATAAAGGCGTCTTACTTTACGCGCCGTATTTTTCATGATGACGGCATTGCCCATAGTGACCTGCCCGTCACCAGCTACTGCTGTATGTCCATCTTTCTTGACTGCCAATATTGTCGTTGCGTGAAACATATGACCTCCTTATACCTTTTAAATCCAATTGAACATATATAATTATTATACGTTGTTTGGAGACTCATCGTAAAGTGGAACGGATTTCTCCTGTCAGGGGAGTGTAAAATAGTTTGTGTAAATCGGTATT
>NZ_FR896421.1:0-1589 GCF_000435155.1 Dialister sp. CAG:357
CCGTGAAATTATATCTATTTCGGAAATGGGACTCCCATTGCGTCATATAGAGCTATCTGCTTCTTCGTTATCTCTGAAAGGTGATGGGCCCTCCCCGGCTGCTGGTAAAGCTCAATTATATCCAAGTCATCCAGCAGTGTCTGCATCGTGTACTTCTTGTACAGGCCCTTCTCATCCATCTGCTTTTTGATGTAGGAAAGGTAGATTAGGGCCAGAAACTGGACAAAGAGTTTTCCTTCGAAATTCTCGGAGGAGGAGACGGACATGCGCCTCATATCCAGCCGTTCCTTCAGGTTTGCAAAAGCTTTTTCAATCAGGTCTCTCACACGGTAGAGCTTTATGGCTTCCACCGGATTCTTTATCCCATTGGTCAGCAGGACGAAATAGCCGAAATCGCGCTGGCGCTCACGAATTGCATCACCTTTGGGGACAATGTGCAGTCCCCTCTTAGGCGTTTCGGTCACTATGAAGTATTTGTCATAGTCCTTCATGTGCCCGTCTGTCTTCCTGCCGCTTTTAAGTTCATCCTGCAGACAGGTCAGATACCTGGCAAAGCTCAGCCGCTCATCGGTACAGCGCTGGTCGTTGAAGTATATATGGACATAGACTCTCCGCTTGTCACATATACATTTCCCCGTCCTTGGCTGCTCTTCCCTATAGTCCCATTCATCAGTGAAGCTCATGGCATACAGCCCCACATCATCGTGGTAATTTCCCCAGCTGATCATCTTCTCTCCACGAATCTCGTCCAGATGCTTTCTTGCAATTTTTAACCCGCAGCGAATGCCTATGAGAAACTTATGATGGCGCTTCATCAGGTCATTAATGTTCTTCTCACTGTAGAAGCCTCTGCCCATAACGAAGCTCAGCTTCTTCATATCCAGGAAATCGATGTCCAGCATTAGATTCCGTATCAAACTGACGTCTGCCGTATTTCCTGTAAGCTTGCGGAAATAAACCGGAAGCCGTGAAACTTCCCCATACAACAAAGCAAGATTAACCTGCGGAAGGTGGTCTCCTTCCTTGTTCTTTCCATACTTGGCTAATTTAATCAGCTCAGAATAGGAGGAAATTGATGTGGGGTCAAAAGCAAGGTACTCCTTCTCCGCCCTGCGCTTGGCCTGCCTGCGGAAGAAATTCATCTTTGAAGCCTCATCAATAGAGCCCATCAGATCACTGATCCGCTGGGAGGGGATATCCCGGCCATAGGGATGCTTATGAGTCAACGCCCACTTACGGAGACGGTAAGCAGACATGCCTTCCTCCAGGACAAAGAAATAGGCAAGAGACAAGAGCTGCTTATACCTATCGGGGAAGGAAGCCTTCAAATCATCCACAATTCCCAGTTTGTCACCGATTTGGTCAAGAAGATAAGTGGCCCCATAAAACTGCCGCTTGCATTCTGTGGCGGGAATCGGCCCAGGCTTTATTGTCCCGGACTTCTCCAGTGACAGCAGATACTTCCCATTCGGAACAAACTGTCCTTCAACTATTTTACCAATATAGCGGCGCTTGTGCTCCCCGCGATGCTTCTCTGCATTCCAATAGGGAGCATCAATAAAGACATACTTTTTTCCTGAGATAGTCTG
>NZ_FR896422.1:0-11823 GCF_000435155.1 Dialister sp. CAG:357
AGTTTTAGTGTTCAATTTCATTCTACAATTTACGTATTTTTATTTTCTGCGAAAAAGATGAATATGTTATTAATGAATTCTATTTTTTCTCTCATATTCATCATACCATAGCTTTAATCAAATTCAAGTTTTAATCGTTAAGAAACACATCGTCAGTTAAAAATTTAAAGAAATCTTAAAGAATAATTGGACAGATGCCCTCATTTGATTAATATCTCTGCCTGACTCATTAAGTGTTATATTTCAAAAGCGGGATAATCATCCAGCCGCTGTTCATTATCAGTCATTCATTAAAGAATCACGGTTTATATTTATGGAATGAACATAGTATAATATTTCTATAGTCCATCAAAGCAATTTCAAAATAGATTAAGAAGGAGCATATTCATGCATCAATATTTAACTTTCATCGGGGGATTCCCCATACGGTTTTATGGCATTTTCTTTTCACTCGCCATCATCTTTGGCTGCATCATGGCTTATTTCTTATTGAAAAAGAGCAGAACCGGATGGGAGGAGTGCATTTTTGATTTAGGCCTGACCATCGCTTTCTTCGGCATTATAGGAGGCAGGCTCTGGGATGTATTCTTCTTTGACTGGGATTACTATCATGATCATCTGACGGAAATTCCTTATGTCTGGCAGGGCGGCATGGCTATACAAGGCGGTGTCATTTTCGCCTGCGTTGCTGCGTACTTTTTCTTAAAGAAGAAAAATATACCGATCCTTCCATTTGCAGATATAGTTACGCCTGCCATCATCCTTGGCCAGTCGGTTGGCAGGATCGCCAATTTTATGAACGGGGACGCATTCGGCCATCCCACGGGGCTTGGATACGGAATCCTGTACCCGGCGACCACTCTGGCGTACAAGACGTATGGCCCTCAGCCCCTTTGGCCGGCTGAAGTATGGGAATGTCAGGGAGACCTGATCATTTTCTGCCTTTTGATCTGGTACTCCTGCTTCAAGCACCCCAAAGGCACGACGTTCTGCCTTTATATTATGCTTTATTCCCTCCTGCGATTCTTTCTTGAATTTTTCCGCGGAGATTACGGAACCTATGCATTGGATCTCAAGAGTGCGCAAATCACTGCTCTTATCGGATTCGTCATTGCAGCAGCCTTTTTCATTTACTTCTATTTCAAAAACAGTATCTTTGAAGAACCTAAGGCCGATTGATTATATAAAAAACAGCTCTGCGTCAGTCATGCAACGCAGAGCTGTTTTTTTATGCCTGAATGTCAGACATTGAATCTGAAATAAGCGACATCCCCATCCTGGATGATATAATCTTTTCCTTCTACCCTGAGCAGTCCTTTTTCACGGACATTCGCATACGAGCCGTACCGCATTAAATCATTATAAGAAACGATTTCTGCTCTGATAAAGCCTCGTTCAATGTCACTATGAATCTTTCCTGCAGCCTTAGGAGCTTTCGTTCCTGCTCTTACTGTCCAGGCACGGCATTCATCGGGTCCGACGGTAAAGAAGTTGATAAGGCCCAGCATGGAATAGGCAGCGCGGATCAAGTGGTTGACACCTGGTTCATCTTCGCCCAAATCGGCCAGGAACATCTTGGCTTCTTCCGGATCGAGTTCTGAAACTTCTTCTTCGATCTCAGCCGAAATAGGAATCCACTTAGCGCCTTCCTTCTCGGCTTCCTCTGAAGCTTTCTTGACATACTCATTCTTCATAGGATCGGCAATATCATCTTCTGAAATGTTCAGGACATAAAGCACCGGCTTCAATGTGATTAAATTCAGTTCCCTGATGACAGCAAGATCATCTTCAGAAAGATCGAGCGTTCTTGCAGGAATGCCTTCCTGCAGTGTATCAAATACTTTATTCAGGACAGGAAGTTCAGCTTTTGCTTCCTTGATCCCCGCCTGAGCAAGTTTTGCTACTTTCGTTTTCTTCTTTTCGACGCTTTCAAGATCTGCCAGGCAGAGTTCTGTATTGATAATACCCATATCACGCACAGGATCCACAGTACCTTCGACATGTGTGATATCCCCGCTTTCAAAGCAGCGTACGACATGAGCGACCGCATCGGTTTCCCTGATGTGGCTGAGGAACTGGTTTCCAAGGCCTTCACCTTTAGATGCCCCTGCGACGAGCCCTGCAATATCGACAAAACGGGTAAAAGCAGGTGTAATCTTTTTAGGATTGAACATTTTTGCCAGATCGTAAATACGATGATCTGGTACTTCTACTATACCTACGTTTGGTTCAATCGTACAGAACGGGAAGTTTGCAGCTTCTGCTCCGGCTTTCGTGATCGCATTAAATAATGTACTCTTGCCGACATTAGGCAAGCCGACAATGCCAATTTGAAGATTTGTACTCATTTTCAACCCACTTTCAAACAAACTAAAATACTTTCCCAATCCACCCGGGCAAAATCATTTTTATAATTCTTTCAGGGCTTTCTTCATTCTTTCAGCTGCTGCTTTTGTAAGTTCCGGAGTATTGAAAGCTGTCAGTCTGATAAAGCCTTCACCGCACAGGCCGAATCCGGATCCCGGAGAACAGATCACCTGTGCCTTATCAAGCAGAAAATCGAAAAATTCCCAGCTTGTCATTTCTTCCGGAACAGCTGCCCAGATATACGGGCTGTTGATACCGCCATATGCATTGAGACCGGATTCTTCACAGGCATCCATGATGATCTTTGCATTTTCGCGATAAACAGCAAGTGCAGCCTGAATCTGCTTTTTACCCTCTTCCGTATAGGATGCTTCTGCCCCGCGCTGAACAATATAGGAACAACCTTTGAACTTTGCACGCTGATGGCATTTCCACAGTTCATTGGCTGAAACCTTGTCATCTTTCTTTGTTTCAAGCATCAATTCCTTCGGAACGACACAGTAACCGCAGCGAAGACCTGTGAGTCCTGCCGTTTCGGAATAAGAGCGGAATTCAATCGCAACGTCCTTAGCTCCTTCGATTTCATAAATGCTGTGCGGAATATTTGGCTCAGTAATAAAGGCCTCATAAGCAGCATCAAAGAAAATGACAGCTCCAGTCTGCTTTGCGTATTTCACCCACATCGTAAGATTGCTCTTGTTCAAAGCGGTTCCTGTCGGGTTATTCGGCGAGCATAAGTAAATGATCATCGGATCATGCTGCGGAAGATTTGCCTTAAAATCACATTCTTCATAGCAGGGAAGATATTCAAGCTTCGAGTATGCGCCGTTGATGAATTTCCCGCCGCGGCCGGCCAGGACATTGCTGTCAACATAGGGAGAATATACAGGGTCTGTTATTGCAGCGATATCACTTTCAGCAAAAATTTCCTGCATATTCCCAATGTCATATTTTTCACCATCGCTGACAAAAATTTCATCTGGTGAAATATCGCAGCCTCTGGACTGGAAATCATTTTTTGCAATAGCTTCGCGCAGGAAAAGATATCCCTGCTCCGGGCCGCAGCCGGGGAACGTCCCGCCGCGGGACATCTCGTCTACAGCCTTTTTCATGGCTTCAGCAGCAGATGGAGCAAGCGGCTGTGTTCCATCCTCAATATCCAGCGAAATAATATCTGCATCAGGATGAGATTCCTTGTATGCATTCTGTTTTTCATTGATTTCATCAAAAAGACAAGCGCTCTGCAAGTTTAAATATTTTTCATTGCAATGTGCCATAACAAACTTCCCTTCTTATTATCCTTAGAATCTTCCATCTGTACAACTTATCATTGAAACCGCCCGATGATTGCAATCATCTTATCACAGGGAATTTCATGAATCAAAAACGCATGGAGGCAGTATGCCTGACCGGGTTACAGCTGCAGGCATACCTTGCCAAGGACATGATCGATCGGAACCGGCCCGATGAAACGGCTGTCAGAGCTGTGGTTCCTGTTGTCCCCCATGACGAATACATCGCCTTCAGGAACAGTATAAGATCCGTCCATAGAAAATTCCATTGGTTCATTGATATATGGTTCATCCAGCTTTTCACCATTTCTATATACGTGTCCGTCATGGAATTCCAGCTTGTCTCCCGGTTTTCCGATAACGCGTTTGACCCAGATATTATGACCCTGAGTACTATGCTCGAAAATGGCAATGTAATTATCAAGCGGTTCTGTGAGATCATCCATCCAGGATCTTTCCCTGTGGGTCCGGCTGTCTATGATGACGATATCCCCGTAATTCGGAGTTTCTCTAAGTACGTGGCTGATTTTTGAAACAATGAGATACTCTCCGTTTGTCAAAGTCGGATACATGGACGACCCTGATACCTTTGTCGGTACGAAGAGAAAAATATGAATCAGCATTGCCAGGAACAATGCCACTACGATTGAGTAGATCCAGTCTAAAATTTCATGCATATATGTTGAAACCCCTTTTCATTTCCATAGTAAGCGATCTGCTTAAATACCCTTTTAGTAAATCGTATCTTTTATTTTACAACATAAAGCAATCTTATGCCATTAAATAAAAGATAAAGAAGGAAATCAGTCTGATCAGAAGATTTCAATCTGCAGAAAAGGGCGCTCTACGTAAAACAGGAAAGCGGCTTTCATGGCTGCTTTCCTGTTTAGCTTAATCTATTAAATTAATAAATCCGGATGATTATTACCACAGGCGGACTGCCGGTTTCTTATCACCGAAACGATGGATGGTATCAACGAAACGAACAGTTCCGGTCTTATAACGGAGAACGAGGGTACTTGTTCTTGCACCATCTCCGAAATATCTTACACCTTTCAGGAGTGCGCAGTCTGTAATGGCAGTTTCAGAGAAAATGCAGTCATCGCCCTTTACCAGATCATCCAGGGTCAGCACCTTGTTCGGATCATCGATTCCCATTTTCTTCATTCTTGTCAGTTCTTCTTCTGTATGCGGCAGAAGTTTTGCCTGCATGTCGCCGCCGAGGCATTTAAGTCCTACAGCTGCAAGAACGCCTTCCGGTGCTCCGCCGGAGCCCAGTACCATATGAATGCCGCTTCCCTGAATACCGCAGTCTACAGAAGGAACTACATCACCATCTGTGATCAAACGGATTCTTGCGCCTGCTTCTCTGGCTTCTCCGATAATGCTTTCATGACGTTCCCTGTCAAGAATAACAACTGTCAGGTCAGAAATCTCTCTGTTCATTGCATCAGCAACGTTCTTCAGATTTTCTGTTACGGAAGCATTGATGTCGATACGGCCTTTTGCTCTTGGTCCGACGCAGATTTTCTGCATATACATATCCGGAGCATGAAGCAGACATCCTTTAGGAGCAATAGCCAGTACTGCAATGGCTCCATCCTGTCCTTTGGCAACCAGATTCGTTCCTTCTACCGGATCGACAGCAATATCAACTTCTTCTCCGCCTGCACCTACATGTTCCCCGATATAAAGCATCGGGGCTTCATCAATTTCGCCTTCCCCGATAACAACAGTACCGGAAACCGGTGTCTTTGCGAACTGTTCATGCATTCCGTCGACAGCAGCCTGGTCAGCCCCTTCCTTGTCGCCGGTTCCCATCAGCCGTCCGCTCTTCAATGCAGCTTGTTCGGTAATCCTTACGAATTCCATTGAAAGTTGTCTGTTCATTTCATGCCTCCAAAACAGTATACATAATATTAATATTTAAACTTATTGTATCATATTTTGGCTAAAAGTGTAGTATATATTTCAATTTATATCAGGAAGCTGATCAATTGAAGCTAAAAGGGTAGATACTAAATTAAAAAGCAGCCTGACGAATATACGTCAGACTGCCTTCAATTGCAAGATTCCATCTTAAGCGTGGAGTATATCAAGAAGTTCCGTTACATTCTTCTTGCCGAAATGCACATCATCGTCATTAACGATCATGCAGGGAACACTCATGATGTTATATTTCTGCTGCATGTCAGGATAATGAGCCAGATCATAGACATCAACTGTGATGTTCTTATTTCCTGCAGCAATACGTTCGGCTGCGGCAACAAGATCCGGGCACATCGTGCAGGAGAGAGAAACTGCAATATTCAGATGCTTCTTTTCATTGATGGCTGCAACTCTTGCCTCTGCATCTTTTCCGATATCCTGTCCAGGTCCTGCGGCATTATACATGGCAAGAATGAAGGAATTGAATTCATGTCCGCCAGGAACTCCGTGGAAATGCAGGCCAAGATCTTCGCCTTCTGCATTGCAGATAGCAATCGTATGCTCCATTCCCTCAGATGCCTGAATAATCTCAAACTTAACCTTGTCCGAGATTTCAGAAAGTTCGCGAACCATCTTTTCATCTTCCTGGGACAGATGCGAATCATCTTTATAGAGTCTCAGCAGTATCGGATTCGTAAAACGGTTCAGGACAGGAGCAAGAGCCTGTCTTGTCTGATCATCAAGGAAGGCTTCCGGCTTCGCTTTTGCAACAGCGGCAGCTTCCTGCTTCTTTTCTTTCGGAGCCAGATTCTTTACATAAGTACGCTTCAGATTCAGTTTTCTGAACTGGCTTCCCAGGTATTTCTCCAGAGAAGTTGCAGCCACTGCACCGTCAGATACAGCTGTTACAACCTGTCTGAGGTTCTTGACACAGATATCACCAGCTGCGTAAACGCCGTCAACATTTGTTTTCTGGTCACGGTCGGTAATAACGTATCCCTTTTCATCGAGATCGATTTTCCCTTTGAGAAGGGCATTCTCAGGAGCATATCCTACAAATACGAATACACCATAGAAATCACTGGGATCCGCTTCATATACTGTTTCTTCTCCGGTCTGTCTGTCTTTAAGGACAACCTTGCGGATAGCACTATCGCCCTTTACTTCCTCAATCTGTGTATGGTAAAGGATCTTCGTATTCTTATTATCTTTCAGCTCTTCCACAGCTGCAGATTCTATACTGAAATCATTTCCTCTTACGACAACAATCAGATTCTTGGCATACTTTGTAAGGAACAGCCCTTCTTCGACAGCCGCATAACCGCCGCCTACAACGAAAATGGTCTTTCCTGTAAAGAATTCGCCATCGCAGGTTGCACAGTATGCCACGCCATGGCCGCGGAAATCATTTTCTCCCTTGAAACCGGCAAGACGCGGATGTGCGCCGCCGG
This sequence comes from Dialister sp. CAG:357, assembly GCF_000435155.1. Classification (NCBI taxonomy): domain Bacteria; kingdom Bacillati; phylum Bacillota; class Negativicutes; order Veillonellales; family Veillonellaceae; genus Dialister; species Dialister sp. CAG:357. Next base: position 7,040 of record NZ_FR896422.1, read on the forward strand.
CAAAGATGATTCCCAGTGTTTTGAAATCACCGTTGGAGGTATGAACGACTTTGTAATCATCATCTACATCCATTCCGGTCACTTCTGCATTCAGGAACTCTGCTCCGAATGCTCTTGCCTGACGAGCCATTTCAGCAGTAAGTTTTTCGCCATTCGTGGAGAATATTCCCGGATAGTTGACAACTTCTGCGGTAATTGTAATCTGCCCGCCAACTTTTTCCTTTTCTATTACAAGGACTCTGAAACGCGCTCTCGCCATATAAATAGCGGCGGAGAGCCCAGCTGGCCCCCCGCCTACTACTATGGCATCATAAAATTTTTCCATGATGCCTCCGTTTTATTATAATTTGCCGACTAAGTCAAAGGATGGTTTCAGGGTTTCTTCACCTGGATGCCATTTTGCCGGGCAAACTTCATCGCCGTGTTCGTAAACGAACTGAGCAGCTTCAACCTTGCGGAGCAGTTCATCAGCATTACGTCCGATGTTGCCTGCGCTTACTTCATAGAGTACAACTTCTCCGTCCGGGTTGATGACGAAGGTTCCTCTTTCTGCCTGGCCAGCATCTTCGATGTATACATCAAGATCCTTAGCAAGCTTGCCGGTCGGATCGCCGATCATCGGATATTCAACCTTGCCGATTCTGTCAGAAGATTCATGCCAAGCTTTGTGGACGAAATGGGTATCGCAGGAAACAGAATAGATTTCGCAGCCGATCTTCTTGAAATCAGCATATTTGTTTTCCAGGTCTTCCAGTTCGGTCGGGCATACAAATGTGAAGTCTGCCGGGTAGAAAAACAGGACGCTCCATTTGCCGAGCAGATCCTTATCGGTTACTTCGATGAAATCTTCATTCTGATAAGCCTGAAGCTTGAATTCGCTAATCTTCTTTCCATTTAAAGACATAGTACAATTCCTCCTTGATCATATAATTACTAGAATAATTCTAAATAAAATACTTTTGACGTTCTGGAAGTATTATAACATGCATATCTGATTTTTTCAATATAGATGGTTTATTTTATTTTCTAAATGTTTGAATATATTTGACGAATCCTCAAAACCGTACCCTTTTAACCTAAAAAGCTGCCCGCCGGCAGGCAGCTTTTTATCAGAATATGTACTTTTTCAGCAAATAAATAATAAGACCTAAAGCAAAGACAGCTGCGCCGCCGAGCATAAAGAACCATGCCATCACGAGAGCAATGGCAACAAAAATGACAAAGGCGGCACCAAAAAGGATTTTCTTCCATAAAGGAATCTTCTTTATATCCACAAAGTGAATACGGATTTCCGTATCCTCCTCGGGATCATCCCGTCTCCCATCTTCATTTAATGTCAGCCCATGAAAATTGTCTCTTTCCTGATCAGACATCACTTTCGGTTCTTCCTGATTAGGCTCAACATTCTCGCTTTTTCTATCATCTATCATAACTTTTTAAGTTCGTCATTCAGCAACTCATTGATTACTTTTGGATTTGCCTTGCCCTTTGTTTCTTTCATGATCTGTCCGACCAGAGCACCGACAGCTTTCTTCTTTCCGGCTTTGAAGTCTTCTACTGCCTTTGGATTATTGGCAATGACTTTTACAACCAGTTCCTTGAGTGCGCCTGTATCGCTGATCTGTACAAGGCCCTGTGCCTTGACGATTTCTTCCGGATCTGCTCCGTCTTTCCACATTTCAGCAAAAACTTTCTTGGCAATTTTTCCGGAAATGGTTCCCTTAGCAATCAGAGCCAGAAGTTTGGCGAGATTTTCCGGTGTAACCGGGGCTTTGGCAATTTCTATGCCTGCATTGGAAAGCTGGCTTGCAAATTCGCCCATGATCCAGTTTACGGAAGCCTTGGGATCTGCGCCTGCTGCGACCACCTTTTCAAAGTAATCGGAGGTATCCTTGTCGTTTGTCATATACTGGGCATCCGTAGAGGACAGGCCGAAGTTTGCGATGTAACGTTCGCGTCTTTCATCCGGAAGTTCTGGAAGAGTTTTGCGGATGTCTTCAATGTATTCTTCAGAAACTGTGAAAGGTGCAAGGTCAGGTTCCGGGAAGTAGCGGTAATCGTTCGCTTCTTCCTTGGTACGCATGCTCTTTGTGACGCCTTCCTTTTCATCCCAGGTTCTTGTTTCCTGAATGATCTTTCCGCCGTCTTCAAGAATTTCTGCCTGACGCAGCGCTTCGTATTCAATTGCCTTTTCTACGCCCTTGAAGGAATTGATATTCTTGATTTCCGTCTTGGTGCCAAGTTCTTTCTGACCGACAGGTCTGACAGAAACGTTCGCATCACAGCGAAGGCTTCCTTCTTCCATGCGGCAGTCGGAAATACCGATGTACTGCAGGATAGCGCGCATTTTTTCAAGGTATGCAACAGCTTCCTTGGCAGAACGCATATCAGGTTCAGTAACGATTTCAAGAAGCGGTGTACCTGTACGGTTATAGTCGACAAGGGAATAGTCGGAATCGGTAATGGATGTTCCATGATGAACAAGCTTGCCGGCATCTTCTTCCATATGTGCTCTTGTAATGCGGATCTGTTTCTTTTCTCCGTTTACTTCGATATCAAGATGGCCTCTTTCGCAGATTGGAAGATCGAACTGCGATGTCTGGAAGTTCTTCGGAAGATCCGGATAATAATAATTCTTGCGGTCAAACTTGCTGAAGCGGGAAATCTCGCAATTCAGGGCAAGGCCTGCACGTACTGCAAATTCCAGTACTCTTTTATTCAGGACAGGAAGTACGCCTGGAAGCCCTAAGCAAACCGGGCATACATTTGTATTTGGTTCAGCGCCGAATGATGTTTTGCAGCCGCAGAAGATTTTCGTTGTTGTCTGGAGTTCTGTATGAACCTCCAAGCCAATCACTGCTTCATATTTCATGCCTTAATCTCTCCTTTCGGTGCAATTTGGGTAAATTCAGGATGAGACTGTTCAAAAGTATATGCAGCCTGAATAATTGTTTCTTCGCCAAGCGGCTTGCCGATCAGCTGCATGCCAAGAGGCATTCCTTCATGGAATCCGACCGGGATGCTGATGGACGGAGCACCGATCAGGTTGACCGGAACCGTGCAGATATCTTCCATGTACAGGGAGAGCGGATCAGAGAATGCGCCGAACTTGAATGATGTCCCGGATGCAGAAGGAGCTGCAATCACATCACAGGACTTGTATACTTCATCAAATTCCTGTTTGAGGAGAGTGCGTACCTTCAGCGCTTTCAGATAATATGCATCATAATATCCTGCTGACAGAACATAGTTGCCAAGCATGATTCTGCGCTTTACTTCTTCGCCAAAGCCCGTGCTTCTTGTCTTGATATACATATCAATGATATCTTTGCCTTCTGCACGATATCCGAAGCCTACGCCGTCATAACGGGCAAGGTTGGAACTTGCTTCTGCAGGAGCAATGATATAGTAAACAGAAACACCGCTGTTAATATGCGGGATGGAGACATCGACAAGCTCAGCGCCTTCCTTCTCATAGAAGGCCAGTGCCTTTTTAACAGCCTCTTTGGTCTCAGGCTTAATCCCTTCGCCAAAGAATTCTCTCGGGACACCGATCTTCATTCCCTTCACGTTATTCACAAGAGCTTTCTTGTAATCTTTTTTATCCTGAGGAATGGAGGTGGAATCCTTTGCATCATACCCGGCAATCGCATTTAAAAGAATGGCAGCATCGGTTACGTCTTTCGTCAAACCGCCAATCTGATCGAGTGAAGATGCAAAAGCCAGAAGGCCATATCTGGAAACAAGCCCATAGGTAGGTTTGAGACCTACGATGCCATTGAAGGAAGCTGGCTGGCGGATGGATCCGCCCGTATCAGAACCAAGGGCCCAGACTGCTTCTGTTGCAGCTACTGCTGCAGCAGAGCCGCCGGAGGAGCCGCCAGGAACATAATCCAGATTCCATGGGTTCCTTGTCGGTCCGAAAGCGGAATTTTCTGTAGAAGAGCCCATTGCGAATTCATCCATGTTCGTCTTTCCGATAGAGATGAAATCCTGCTGCTTAAGTTTTTCAATGACAGTGGCATCATAGGGAGCAACCCAGTGTTCCAACATCCTGGATGCAGCTGTGCAGGTTTCTCCGCTGATGCAGATATTATCCTTAATGGCTCCCGGAATGCCCGCCAGATCAGAGATTTCTTCTCCTGCTGCAATCTTGGCGTCAACTTCAGCCGCTTTTTCCAGAGCTTTTGCATCGCTAAGCGAGAGATATGCATGAACATCCTTCTCGACGGAGTCACGATGCGCAATAACTTTCTTTGTTAATTCAACAGCTGATATTTCCTTATTGACCAGCTGTGCATGCAAGTCATGAATTGTGAAATTCAAAGCCGCACCTCCCGCTTAAATAATTTTTGGTACTTTAAAATATCCATCTTCACTTTCAGGCGCATTCATAAGTGCCTGTTCATTTGTGAAGGATTGATGTGGTTTATCTTCACGCATAACGTTATACTGTTCTACTGCATGTACCGTTGGCGCAACATCTGTCGTATCATACTGGCTGAGTTCTTCCATATGAGTCAGAATGCTGTTCATTGATTCACGCATTTTTTCCAGATCCTCCGGAGAAAACTCTAATCTGGAAAGAAGCGCAATCTTCTTGGCTTCCTCAATTGTGATTTTCATAGTACACTTCCTTATCCTGTATTTTAACCAGAAAAAACCTTTTTCAATTATATCACAGATACGGAAAAACCGTATAAATAAGGCTTTGATCTGTTATAGAAGAGCATTGCTGCATCCTTTTTCCCTCTTATGCATCAAGAATGCGGAAACATTCATTA
>NZ_FR896422.1:11870-24141 GCF_000435155.1 Dialister sp. CAG:357
CCAAGTCTTGCCAGAAATTCTTCTTCACTAAGGACAGGGATTCCTTTTTCTCTGGCCTTGTCCAGTTTGCTTCCTGCGTCTTCCCCTGCTACGACAAGGGTCGTATGGTTCGTGATGGAACTTTGGACAGAGCCGCCCTGGCTTTTGATGAGATCTCCTGCCTCGCGCCGCCCCATGCTGGATAATTTTCCTGTCAGCACGACCATTTCACCTTCAAAGGCGCTTCCTGTTTCCTCTTCGACGGCTGCTTCCATCATGACGCCTGCGCTTTTAAGCTTATCCAGTACCTTCATATTTTCCATATCATGCAGGTAGCTGTACAAACTTTCAGCCGTTGCCTTGCCGATTCCGTCAATACTCTGGATATCATCTGTGCCGGCATTTTCCAGCTCCTCCATGGTATGGTACTTTCCGGCTACGAGCTCAGCACCTTTTGCACCAAGGAAACGGATGCCCAGGCCAAAGAGCAGTTTTGCCAATCCGCTTTCCTTGCTCTTTTCTATTGCTGCAATCAGGTTTCCGGCACGCTTTTCTCCCATCCGTTCAATCTGTTCAAGCTCATCCTGAGTAAGCCTGTAGAAATCACCGGGATCAGAAACAAGCCTGTATGCCAGAAGGCTATCGACCACTGACGGCCCCATCCCCTCGATGTTCATGGCATCTCTGGAGGCAAAATGCACCAGCTTTTCGCGGACTATGCCGCCGCAGTTCGGATTTGTACACCTGTAAGCGACTTCGCCGGCAGGACGTTCCACAGAGCTTCCGCATACCGGACAGACTTCCGGAATTTCAAATGGCTTTTCAGAACCATTTCGTTTTTCCTTCAGCACGCGGTCTATTTCCGGAATGATTTCCCCGGCTTTGTAGATCTTTACGTAATCCCCTTCGCGGATATCCTTTTCTTTAATGAAATCCATATTATGGAGGGTTGCTCTTTTTACGACTGTCCCTGCCAGATGGACCGGTTCAAGATCGGCAGATGGTGTCAGGACTCCTGTCCTTCCAAGAGTTACGACAATTTTTTCAACTTTAGTCTCGGCCTCTTCCGGCGGGTACTTGTAAGCCATGGCCCAGCGCGGATCCTTGACGGTTGCGCCAAGCTTTTCCTGCTGCGCAAAGTCATTGACTTTTATAACCATTCCGTCAGTGTCGTATCCAAGATCATGCCTGCGGACTTCCCAGTCATTGACGCCCTGGATGACTCCTTCAATGGAACCCCATTTCTTATAATTCGGGTTTACCTGGAAATGGAATTCGGAAAGTTTCATCAGAAGCTCTTCCTGCGAGGAAATTTCAAGGCCTTCAATGTCGCCTAATGCATACGCGAAAAAAGCCAGATTGCGGGCAGCCGTGACATGCGGATCAAGCTGGCGCAGGGAACCTGCTGCTGCATTCCTGCAGTTTGCAAACGGCATGAGTCCGGCTTCATCCCTTTCCTCATTGAGCATGATGAAGCTTTTTCTCGGCATGTAAACTTCACCGCGGACTTCCATATATGGCGGAGCGTTTTCTATGTAAAGCGGAATCGTATGAATCGTTTTTACATTGCTTGTAACATCTTCGCCGACTCTTCCGTCGCCTCTTGTCAGCCCCTGCGTCAAAACGCCGTTTTTATAGATCAGGTTCATTGAGAGCCCGTCGATTTTGAGCTCCGTAATATACTGGACGTGGTCTGTTTCAAGCCCTTCCTTGACCCTGCGGTCAAAATCCCGGAGCTCATCGGCGCTGAACGCATTGGCAAGGCTCAGCATAGGCTTCCTGAATCTTACCTTCTGGAAATCATCCGTTGCCTTTCCCCCGACTCTCTGTGTCGGAGAATCCGGAGTAACAAGCTCAGGATACTTTGCCTCTATGTCTACAAGCTTTCTGTACATATGGTCAAATTCATAATCTGAAATTTCAGGCTTGTCCAATACATAGTACAAGTAGCTGTGATGACGAAGCTCTTTTTTCAGTTTTTCGGCTTCTTCTCGCACATCTTCAGGAACCATAATCATTCTCCTTTCGTTATTGGAGCAAATGCAACCATGACCTGACGAATCTTATTTCTCGGGAATTCAATCTTCAGCATCATTTTGCTGTCCGATCCCATAACTGCAACGACTTTCCCCTTCCCCCAGAGGTTATGTACAGCCGTATCTCCTACCTTCCAGTCATAGCGTTTCGGCTCTTTCTGCGGTTTTGGCTTATTCACAACAGATACTTCCGACATTGCATAATCGACTCTGCTGGCCGTCTTCCGCCTTCTTGCCTGGAAAGCCCTGTCCTGCCGTTCATCAGACTCGACATGCGTCAGGAGGTCCTGAGGAATTTCATCAATAAAACGGCTGGGAAGGTACGGCTTGATCTGACCATACATCGTGCGCATATGGGCATTGAATAAATACAGCTTTTCCTTTGCTCTGGTCAAAGCCACGTAGCAGAGACGGCGTTCCTCTTCTAGTTTGGACTCATCCATCAGAGAACGGACGCCGGGGAATATGCCTTCATCCATTCCGGCTAGGAATACAATCGGGAATTCCAGTCCCTTGGCACTGTGGATCGTCATCAGTGTCACTCTGTCATTTTCATTCTCATACGTATCCACATCGTTGACAAGAGCAACCTTTTCAAGGAAATCTGATACTCCGCCTTCCGGATTATCATTATTGAAATCCTTGGCAACAGAGAGAAGTTCACCAAGGTTTTCCTCACGGCTCTGTACCTGCGGATCCTTGCTTTCCTGCAGCTGTTCCAGATACTTCGTATCCGTCATTATTTTCTGAAGCAGGCCAAAGACATTCGTCTCGGTAGATGCATTCAGGAACTCAAACATCATGGCTATGAAGTTCTGGAGCTTTGTCTTCGTAGACGAAGAGACATCAAGCCCGTCCAGATCCATCATTGCTTCGAACATGGATGTATTTCTTTCGTTGGCGTAATCGTAAAGCTTCTGTACGGTTGCCGCCCCTATTCCGCGCTTGGGGACATTGATGATACGCATAAGGCTGACATTATCTTTAAGATTGGATACCAGCTTGAGGTATGCAAGCATATCACGGATTTCTGCGCGGTCATAGAATCTCGTCCCTCCGACCATCGTATATCCGATTCCGCTTTTTACGAGCGCTTCTTCAATGACTCGCGACTGCGCATTCATACGGTACAAGACAGCCATATTTCCATACAGCTGATGCTCCTCATTGTGTTCTTTTCTCATCGTATTTACGATGAAATCAGCTTCACTGTGCTCATCGGAAGCTGTATAGAGGATAAGAGGCTTGCCCTGGTTGTTTTCTGTCCATAACCGCTTGGACGGTCTTCCGGAGTTATTTTGAATGACTGCGTTTGCCGCATCCAGAATCGTCTGCGTCGAGCGGTAGTTCTGTTCAAGTTTGATCACCTTGGCAGACGGATAATCCTGCTGGAAATCAATGATATTCCTGAGATCGGCGCCGCGCCAGGAATAAATACTCTGGTCAGCATCACCGACTGCACAGATATTCTGATTCTTTCCTGCAATAAGTTTTGCCATCAGGTACTGTGCATGGTTCGTATCCTGATATTCATCGATCAAAATATAGTGGAATCTGTCCTGCCAGCGTCTCCGGATCGATTCAATCGATAAGAGCTTTGTTGTCATGAAAAGCAGGTCGTCGAAGTCAAGCGCATTGTTCTGCTTCAGATGCTTGTCATAAGATTCATATACATCGGCAACCTTCTGTGCAAAGAAGTTCGATCCAACCTGCGCGCGGAATGCTTTCGGCTCAAGCAGCTGGCCCTTTGCTGAAGATATATGCGCCTGAATGATATTGGGCTGGAACTGCTTGTCATCCAGATTCAGTTCCTTAAGTATATTTTTTATGAGTGTTTTGGAATCATCCGAATCATAAATCGTAAATTTATCATTATATGGAGGATAATTGCTGATTTCACGTCTGAGGAATCTTGCGCCGAAGGAATGAAATGTATACATCCAGATTTTGTCAGCAGAAGTCCCCACAAGAGCATGAATACGTTCCCTCATTTCCTGGGCAGCCTTGTTTGTGAAAGTGATTGCCAGAATTTCAGACGGACTGATTCCCGATTCCATCATGTAGGCAATCCTGCAGGTCAATGACTTCGTCTTGCCTGAACCGGCCCCTGCCAGGATCAGGACTGGTCCGTCTATCTGCTTTACCGCTTTCAACTGCTGGTCGTTTAATGTGTTTAAATAATTAGACAAATCCTCAAATCTCCTTAGTGTAAAAAGAAGAACCCATAAATGACTGTACCTGTCAAAAATGAGTTCTTCCTACATTCATCGAATCAATTATTTTCCGTATACTTTTAACAGGAACGGAGCTACCTGTTTCTTACGGGACATGACCTTAGGAAGATATACACATCTATCTTCCGCTTTCTTGCCGAAAGCTTCTTCAGCTGCAGCTTCAGCGCCGCTGGTAAACCAGAGATATGTATCTTCTGTCAGAATATTGGTAACCATCAGGTAGGAAGCTTCATACTGTTTTTCTGCCTTGGTTTCCTCAAGAACTTTCATGATATCTGCGCGCTTGGCTTCGATCGGTTCAAGATCCATAACAGAAATCTGACCGCAGCTGAAAACTTTTCCGCCTGCTTCAAATTCCTTGGTATCATTGTGAGCAAGCTTTTCTGCCGGGTAATCAGAAATGTCAGCGCCTGCCTTAAGCATTTCCATGCCGTAAGCTTCATAATCGACGCCTGCAATTTCTGCCAGTTCCTTGACTGCAGCCTTGTCTTCATCTGTTGTAGTCGGGGATCTGAACAGAACTGTATCAGAGATGATCGCAGAAAGCATCATTCCGGCAACTTCTTTGGACGGTTTTACTCCATTTGCCTTGTAAAGGCCGTAAATAACGGTGTTTACGCATCCTACCGGGCGGATCAGGATGAAAATCGGATTTTCGGTTTCAAAATCACCCAGTCTGTGATGATCGATCAGTTCAAGGACTTCTGCATCCTTTGCGCCGTCTACGCACTGCTTGGATTCATTGTGATCGACAAGAATCAGTTTTGTCTTTTCATCATCCGGATTCTTTCTTGCAGTGCTTTCCAGTAAAACAGGTGCTTCTACCTTGAAATAATCAAGTGCGAACTTTGTTTCTTTGTTTGGTTCCCCTGCTCTGGCTGCTACGGCATCAACGCCAAGCTGTCTTTTCAAATAGGAATAGGAAACGGCAGCAGCTATACTGTCTGTGTCCGGTGATTTATGACCGATAACAAATACTTTACTCATGTTGTCTCTCCTTTGTAATTTATGGTCCAAATAATTTTAACGTTTTATACCGTCTTATTGTATCATTTCTTCATAATGATTGCACTAATTTATTGACATGCTGTATATGATGCATAAAAAAAGGGCTGTGGCAAAATGATTGCGCATTTTGTCACAGCTCCGTTTTTTTATTTTTCAAATATACGCAGCTTGCCGGCAAGCTCTTCGCTTCCATAGCAGGCATCTGCATCAAGTCCTTCTTCAATGCGGAGGAGCTGGTTGTATTTTGCAACTCGTTCAGATCTGCACGGCGCACCTGTCTTGATCTGTCCTGCATTCAAAGCAACTGCCAGATCAGCAATTGTCGTATCTGCCGTTTCGCCCGAGCGATGGGAAATAACAGCTGTGTAACCGGCTCTCTGTGCCATCTGTACGGCTTCAAATGTTTCAGTCAGCGTGCCGATCTGATTCAGTTTAATCAGAATGGAGTTGGCAACGCCTTCTGCAATTCCTCTGGAAAGACGTTCTGTATTGGTAACGAAAAGGTCGTCCCCAACAAGCTGTACTTTGTCTCCCAGTGAATCTGTCAGAAGTTTCCATCCTTCCCAGTCTTCTTCTCCAAGCCCGTCTTCAATGGAAACAATCGGGTACTCGGAAATCAGGTGATCGTAGAATTCAATCATCTGTTCAGCGGTCTTTGCTGCATGATCTCCGGATAAATGGTATAAGCCGTCGTCGCCAAGGAGTTCAGATGCAGCAACGTCAGTAGCAAGGACAATATCGCTTCCTGCAGTATAGCCTGCTTTTTCGATAGCTTCGCAGAGAAGTTCCATAGCTGCTTCATTGGACGGAAGATCCGGAGCAAATCCGCCTTCGTCTCCAACTGCAGTAGAAAGTCCTCTATCCTTAAGAACAGCTTTTAAAGTGTGGTATACCTCAGCGCACATGCGAAGGCCGTCCCTGAAGCTGGAAGCTCCGACAGGCATGACCATGCTTTCCTGGATATCAACATTGTTGTCTGCATGAGCGCCGCCATTAAGTACGTTCATCATCGGAACAGGCAGTACGTGTGCATTCACTCCGCCAAGGTACTGGTAGAGCGGAAGTCCAAATGAGTTGGCTGCAGCATGAGCAGCAGCAAGGGATACGCCAAGAATGGCATTTGCACCGAGTCTGCTCTTGTTTTCGGTTCCATCAAGGTTGATCAGAATATGATCCAGCCCTCTCTGATCACTTGCGTCCCAGCCGATAACGGCATCTGCAATTTCACCATTTACGTTATCTACGGCTTTAAGAACACCCTTTCCGCCATACCTTGTCTCATCTCCATCACGAAGTTCGGTGGCTTCAAAGATACCGGTAGAAGCACCGGACGGAACTCCGGCGCGGGCAAATGTCCCATCCTCCAGTGACATATCGACTTCCAAAGTAGGATTTCCACGTGAATCTAAAATTTCTCTTGCATGAAGATCCGTAATGACTGCCATAATCTAACTCCACCTATACCCTTTCATCTGTCCCTTTAATAAAAATGATTTCTCAAGCCTTCTGATAAATAGAAATGAATTCTTCTGGTTTTAAGCTGGCCCCGCCGACCAAAGCGCCGTCAATATCTTTTTCTCCAGTAAAATCGTTGATATTTCCGGCATTGACAGAACCGCCATAGAGAATCCGCACCTGATCTGAAACTTTTTTCCCGGCAATATTTTTAACAATCTGCCGGATCAGCTTTGCAACCGCTTCTGCTTCATCTGCAGTTGCCGCTGCGCCCGAGCCGATCGCCCAGATAGGTTCATAAGCGATAACAACATTTGAAACCTTATCAGTGGGGATTTTCTCAAGAGCTGCCCTTACCTGTGTTTCTATTTTCTCCTCTGTTTTCCCTGCATCATGTTCATCCTTTGTTTCACCGACGCAAAGAATCGGAGTTATATCGTGATCCAGTGCACATTTTACTTTCCTGGCAATAAATTCATCGCTCTCTCCCAGGATCTCTCTTCTTTCAGAATGTCCGCAAATGACATACGTGCATCCAAGATCCTTGAGCATAAGAGGTGAAATCTCTCCGGTAAAAGCTCCGCTTTCCGCCGGATACATATTCTGTGCGCCAAGACCGATTGATAATCTGCTTATAAAAAATTTGGCAACTGGAATATCGGTAAAAGGAAGAATGAAAACCAAATCTACATCTTCCCTGGCTTTTACTTTAAACTTTTCAAAATAGTGACCTGCCTCCGTCACCGTCTGATTCATCTTCCAATTTCCTGCAATTAACTTTTTCCTCAAATTATCACTCCTTGTCAGCAAGGATTGCAACGCCCGGAAGAATCATTCCTTCAAGCATTTCCAGCGAAGCGCCGCCGCCTGTCGATACATGAGAGAATTTGTCTCCGATTCCAAGCTGATCAACAACCGATGCGGATTCTCCTCCGCCGATGACAGTCGTCGCATTGAGGGATGCCATAGCCTTAGCTATTGCATAGGTTCCCTTTGAGAATGGTTCCATTTCGAAAACGCCCATCGGGCCATTCCAAACGACAGTCTTCATTTTCTGCAAAGTTTCAACATAAAGATCAATGGTCTTAGGACCGATATCAAGCGCCATCCACGGGCTGGAGAATTCTTCTGCCGAAAGAACCTTTGTCTTTGCTTCAGCGGAGAATGAATCACCTGCCATGAAATCAACCGGCAGCATGATGCTTGATCCAAGATCATTTGCCTTCTTCATAAGGTTTCTTGCCAAATCAAAGCGGTCTTTGTCCTGCAGGGATTCGCCCATGTCATAACCCTGGGCTGCAACGAATGTATTCGCCATGCCGCCGCCAATCAGGATGACATCTGCCTTTTCCATCAGGTTTGCAATAACCTGGATCTTGTCACTGATTTTTGCTCCGCCTATAATCGCAGCAAATGGCCTTTCCGGATGTTCAATGACGCCGTCAAGGAAATCAATTTCCTTTTTAAGAAGAAGGCCGGATACCATAGGCAAAAGTCTGCCAACGCCTACGATGGATGCATGTGTACGGTGGGATACGCCGAAAGCATCGTTAACAGCCAGATCGCATCCTTTGACAAGTGCTTTGGCAAAATCCGGATCATTCTTTTCTTCTTCCTTATGGAATCTTAAGTTTTCAAGAAGAATAATCTCGCCCGGCTTCAGTTCTTCTTTGGCCTGATCAGCTTCGGGTCCAATGCAGTCCGGAATGAATTTGACTTCTTTTTGTAAAAGTTCTGCCAGACGGGCTGCAGCAGGACGGAGAGATAATTCTGCTTTATATTCGCCCTTCGGCCTTCCCATATGACTGGCCAGGACAATGGCTGCGCCCTGATTCAGAAGATACTGAATTGTTGGAATTGTAGCCCGGATTCTGCGGTCATCCAGAATATTCCCCTCTTTATCATGGGGAACATTATAATCGACACGGATGTATACAACCTTTCCTTCAGGCTTAAGATCATACACTGTCTGCTTGTTCATCATTACAGTCCTTTCGATGCAACATAAGCTACAAGATCAATAATACGCATTGAATAACCCCATTCGTTATCGTACCATGCAATAACTTTGACAAGATTGCCGCCCATAACCATGGTGAGCAGGCTGTCAACGGTAGAGCTTACATTTGTTGTGCGGAAATCGCTGGATACAAGGGGTTCATCCGTATAAGCAAGGATTCCTTTCAATTCGTCTTCAGCGGCTTTCTTCAATGCTTCGTTGACTTCTTCCTTTGTAACTGTCTTTTCCAGTTCAACAACCAGATCGACCAGGGATACGTCCGGGGTCGGAACGCGGATAGCCAGTCCGTTCAGTTTGCCTTTCATTTCAGGAATGACAATGCCGATTGCCTTTGCTGCGCCTGTGGAAGTCGGAATAATGTTTTCTGCAGCAGCACGGCCTCTTCTTGGATCCTTCTTGTGTGCTTTTTCAAGAATAGCCTGGTCATTCGTATAGGAATGAACGGTTGTCATAAGTCCGCGTACAATGTGGAACTGTTCATGCAGTACTTTTACAATCGGAGCGAGGCAGTTTGTCGTGCAGGAAGCGTTGGAAATAATATTGTCTGCCTTCGGGTCATATGTTTCTTCATTGACGCCCATAACAATCGTTGCGTCATCATCTTTGCCCGGTGCTGTGATAATAACCTTTTTCACAGTTCCCTTGATATGCTTTCCGGCGCTGACTTTATCTTTCAGCTTGCCTGTGGATTCTACAACGATTTCAACACCATACTTGCTCCAGTCCAGATGCTCCGGATCACGATCCTGGAAAACATGAACACGTTTGCCTTCAATGATCAAATCGTCGCCGTCAATTTCTACCTTTTCATCAAGTCTTCCGTGAACAGTATCGTATTTAAGAAGGTAAGCAGCTGTTTCAACCCCGCTTGGATTGTTAATAGCAACGACTTCCAGATCGTCCCTCTTCAGCATGCCGCGAAATACGAGTCTTCCAATTCTGCCAAATCCATTAATTCCGACTTTAACCATGATCTTTGCAACCTCCTGTTGTCGCTTTTTCACCTGAAACTAGTTGAAGTATTTTTCTGCCGGCCCCTTCATCAGTAATGAGGACTCCGCGTATTCCTGCTCTTGCCACAGCAAGGATCGCTTCCCCATTATGACTTCCGCCTGCAGTAATTAATATATGTGGTATTGCTGGTATATCGTCCCTGGAAATGCCGACATTGTACAGGCGATATAAGATTTTCCCTTCCGCATTGACATATAGTCCCAAAGCTTCGCTGGATACATTTTCCTTTTCCAGCCGCCTCGTTACATCTGATGGAAGTTCGTGATACTTCTTAATATCCTCTGCACTGTCTATACCAGTAACCAATATACCCGCTTTTGAAAACAATTCTTCTGTCTGATTGATCTGCGGCAATTCTTTTTTCAGCTTGTAGAAAAACTCGGGACTCAATCCATCCGGTATTTGAAGGATGTGATACTTCCCTCCTAATTTTTCAGCCATATGAGCTGCCACATTATTTGGTAAAAAATCTATTCTCCTGCCAAATCCTCTTCTGATCGGTAAAACATCCACATTCATGTGAAGCTTTGGGAGCATTTCCGCCAGTTCAGCCATCAATGCTCCGCCGCTCACTGCCACTATGTCATCATCTCTTATAAGACGAATCAGGGCCAAGGCGGCCTCCTGGGCTATATCACCTCTTACTGACTCCTTCTCATCAGAATCTCCCCGCACCAGTATGACCTTTTTCATCGATAAGATTTTCTGCAAAGATGCTGCCATCTTATCGGAAAAAGGACTTTTCCGGAAATAATGGGAAAGCGGCTCCAGGAGTGATTCACCCTTGCTGGTCAAACTGATCCCGGAGGGCCTGTAAACCAAAAGCCCGGTCCGCTCCATTTCTTCAATGTGTTTCCGAATAATGCTGTCTGACAATTCCGTCTGTACGGTTAAAAGATGTCTTCCGACCGGTTGTGCTGCATGGATCTGTCTGAGGATTTCATACCGCTCCTGTGCTTCAATCATCATCTCCGGCACAAGAAGCATCATTAAGGAGTCCTCTTCCACCTTTATCACTTCCGTATCATATATTTATGAAATTAGGGATAGAGAAAAGCCTGAACTTTACCCTTACAGTATATCACGCAGTTAATAATACTACAACAACTGCCGTTAATTCTATAATTAAGTATACATTATTTAACCATAATGTGCATTAAAATTATGTAATATATACTTATTCCTATATTTTACGTGCAGGAAAGGCTGATATTTCCACATTGACTCTCTTCTAAAATCAAAGCCTTTATCCGTTTTTATATCATTTCCTCATCATGGTTCATTTCAGGCAGATATTTTCCTATGTTTTCTCATTACATGAAATTTGCGCATTGCATAGCAGCCAAAGGGTTACTTTCATGCATTCATTATGCATTTGTCTTCCGGTAATCCGCATGATAGGGCTTAAAACTTACCTATTTCACATAAAGCAGGTATAATGGGAAAAGAATAATAAACCGGTCTTCATAAGGCATCAAGCAAAGTCCATTATGAAATTTCACTTTAATCCGGTATTTTCATATCGCAAGGAGATGGATATTATGTCATGGAACACAAAGTTAACGAAGCTCCTCAGTATTGATTACCCCATCATTCAGGGTGCAATGGCCTATATTTCAGACGGAGTGCTGGCGGCTGCAATGAATCATGCAGGCTGCGCAGGCGTCATAGGCTCGGGCGGATTCTCTGCAGATGAAGTCAGGGACAGTATCAGGACAGCCAAAGACATTCTGGGAAATGGGAAATGCTACGGCGTCAATTTAATGCTGCAGGCGCCAAACGTCGATGATGTTGCTCAGGTGATCTGTGATGAGAAAGTCCCCTTCGTAACCATTGGTGCAGGCAATCCCCTCCCATGGTTTGAACCTCTTCATCATGCAGGCATCAAATGCATTCCGGTTGTTCCAAATGCAAAGCTTGCCAAGCGTGTGCAGGATGCCGGAGCTGATGCCATCATCGTCGAAGGCATGGAAGCAGGCGGACATGACGGTAAAGTGACACTCATGGCTCTCCTGGAAAACATTCTTCCCGACATCGAGATTCCACTGGTTGCAGCCGGAGGCATCGTGGACGGAAGAGGTGTTGCGGCATCTCTGATCATGGGCGCTTCAGGTGTCCAGATGGGTACACGCTTCCTTCTTGCTGAGGAATGCCACCTGCTCCACCCCAATGCCAAGCAGGCCATCATCAATGCCAACGATACGGATTCTGTCGTCTGCGGCTTCACTACCGGAGACAGTGTCAGAGGATTAAGAAATAAGTTCTCTGATAAGTATCTGCAGGAAGAATACAGCGGTGCTCCTTTGAGCACCTTGACTGCACTTTCCAGAGGGACAAACAGAAAAGGTGCCATTGAAGGCGACACAGAAAACGGCTTTATCCTCGCCGGCATGTCACTGACCCATTTGACAAAGATTCAGCCCGTACAGGAAATCGTTGAAGATATCGTATCCGAAACAGAACGCTGCCTGGCAAATGCCAGCCGCGTCATTTAAATCAGCTGCATAGTAAAAAGACCGCGGATT
>NZ_FR896422.1:24254-42736 GCF_000435155.1 Dialister sp. CAG:357
ACGTGTGCCGATCTTTGGGATTTCCCTGACATCATCAGGAGTTACAGCACGAATCAGCACGATACCGACAAGGTAGACAACTCCGCCCAGGGCAATTGCAATTAGGGTAGAAAGCGTATTGCTGTGAATCAGGCTGTAAAGAGCGTGATAAGAGCCATAAGCAACCACGCCCATAACGGCTGCTGCAATGAAGAGCTTGACCGTATGCTTTATGTCCATCGTGTAATGTCTGTATTTATAAAGAAAAATCAGATTGAGAATGGCTGCAACGCCAAAGTCTGCATTTGTTGCCCATGCCGCACCTAAAACGCCCCAGCTTGGGAGAGCCGTGAGGTTCCATGAAAGGAACATCTTGCAGCACGCGCTGGCAACCATGTTCAGGAAAGGTATGGCAGTCTTGCCCATCCCCTGCAGAACGCCCGTTGTTACCTGCTGCACGCCAAGAAGGAAAATGCCAAAGCTCATGATTGCAATGCACGGACCAGCATCCGGAGTTGCATAAAGCATGGCAGAAATTGGTGTGGCAATCACACACATTCCGACAAAGGAAGGAATGGTAATCAGATTGGCCAAGCGCATCGCGGTATCTGTTCTTTTGAGTACCATGTCGCCGCGTTTCTGCGCGATAGCTTCCGAAACGAAAGGAACAAGACTTGCTGCCAGAGATGCCGTAACGATGGTAGGCATGTTGACAAGAGCCGTTGCCATGCCGGTCAGATAGCCGAAGAATGTTGTTGACTGTTCAATCGTAAAACCAGCAACTTCAAGTCTTCTTGGAACAATGAAAAGATCGATCAATGAAACGATCGGAAGCATGATATTTGCCAGCGATACAGGAATGGCAAGAACAAGCAGTCTTTTGATAATTGTCTTTACACTCTGCGGCTTGATAGATGGATCCTGCTCAGATGCCAGTTCATTTCTCCATCCGCGGGTCATGTAGTAGAAAACAAGAAGTGTCAGTATGCCGACAAAAGCACCCGGTGCTGCACCAAGGGTTGCGCCGGCAGCTCCGTATTCCAGTCCATAAGGAAGAAGGACGACGGCGAAAAGAATCATGGCAACAACACGGACGACCTGTTCAAGTATCTGTGAAACAGCTGTCGGTGTCATCAGCTGAAGACCCTGGAAGTAACCTCTTAGCGTCGCAAGAAGCGTTGCACAGAAAACAGCCGGGGACAAAGCAAGGAGTGACCAATAGGCTCTCTGGTCGCGGACAATTTCACTGTCGACCAGCCACTGGGCCCCGAAGAAAAGCAGGAGACTGAAAAAGAGTCCTGTCAAAACCAATGTCACGAGCGATATACGGAATACCTTCTGCCCGCCAAAGTAATCGTTGACTGCGTTTCTTTCTGCAACCATGATTGAAATAGCCACAGGAAGACCTGCTGACGATACCGAAAGGCAAAGCAGGTAGATCGGATAAGCCATCTGGTAGAGCCCGATCCCTTCGCCGCCAAGAAGTCTTGACAGATAGATACGACTGAATGCCCCAATGAACTTGACGATAATCCCTGCTACCGTCAAGATCAACGCACCCTGGATAAACGAATTTTTACGCATTTTTCACCTGATTAAAAAATATGGAAAAGCCCCTCAAAAAAACATAACTCATATAGTCATAACAGATTTGCTAATAAATGTAAAGCAGAATCCCGTAAATGCAGAGTTCTATGCACTGCAAATCTAATGGGAAGAATGATGGATCTCGCTCATCAGCTCATCCAGGAAACCGCCAAGCCATTTCATGGGGCTGCCCTTGATTCCTGCCTTCCTGATTCTCAGCCTTGCCGGATTTCCCGGAAGGAAATGCAGGTATGGAACAAGCGCTTTTGGCAGAAGGTTGGGATTCCATCCACGCATGAAATCCTCATCCGCCCATGTAAGAAGCATGGAATCCCCTTCGTCAATGACACTCCCTATTCCAAGTTTCCTGGCTTTTATTCTGACCAGGGAAATGGAAAACAGTTTTTCGGCCGGTTCTGTCGGGGTTCCATAGCGGTCGACTGCCTCATCGATCAAATCCGCCAGCTCTTTCTCATCTTCCACGGATGCCAGTCTTCTGTAAATTTCCATCTTCTGCTCTTCATTGCTGATGTACTTGGAATCCAGGTACGCATCCTGACGAAATTCGATAGTGGTATTCGGCAGTTTCTTCGGAAGGGGCTTATGCTCTCTTTCTGCCATCAGACGCTGCACAGCCTCCTCAAGCATGGAGCAGTACGCTGCAAACCCGACGCTTGCGATATTGCCATGCTGGGCAGATCCCAGAAGATTGCCTGCCCCGCGGATTTCCAGATCGCGCATGGCGACTTTAAAGCCGCTCCCGAGTTCAGTAAATTCTCTTATGGTGTTCAGACGCTTTTCTGCAACTTCGCTAAGCACTTTATCCTTATTATAGAAGAACCAGGCACGTGCAATTTTATCGGAACGCCCTACCCTTCCGCGCATCTGATAAATCTGGGAAAGTCCAAGCTTGTCTGCATCATAGACCAGCATCGTATTGGCATTTGGCTGATCCAGCCCGTTTTCGATCAAGGTTGTGCAAAGCAGGACATCATGCTTTCCCTGATAGAAATCAAGCATCACTTTTTCAAGGACTGCACCATCCATCCGGCCATAGGCAACTCCAATCGATATCGTATCCGGCAGTATGCTCTTCAGATGATCCAGCATGGCAGGCATCGTCTCAATCCTGTTGTAGACAAAGAATGACTGGCCGCCGCGTTCCTTTTCCCTAAGAATCGCGTCAATGACAATGGAATCATCGTACTTGCTAACATAGGTCTGGATTGCATGTCTTCCAGGAGGCGGCGTTGTGATCGTGACCATATCACGAAGTCCTGTCAAACTCATATGGAGCGTTCTTGGTATCGGTGTTGCCGAAAGAGTCAATACATCGATTCCCTCTGCCAGTGATTTTCTTCTTTCTTTCTGTACGACACCGAAGCGCTGCTCCTCATCTACGACCAGCAGTCCCAGTCTCCTGCACTTAATCTTTTTGTTCAGGACAGAATGAGTCCCAATGACAACATCCAGTTCGCCGGATTCAAGCTGATGGAGGATCTTTGTCCTTTCAGAAGCCTTTGTGAATCTGTTCAGCACCGCAATATTGACGCCAAAGGAATCCATGCGGGACTTGAAGTTTTTATAATGCTGCTCTGACAAAACCGTCGTAGGACACAGAACCATAGCCTGATAGCCGCTCATGACACATTTAAAAACGGCTCTCATCGCCACTTCCGTCTTTCCAAATCCAACGTCCCCGCAAAGAAGCATGTCCATCGGTGTGGGCTTTTCCATAGCCTTCTTGATGACGGAAATAGCATTCTCCTGATCTTCTGTTTCGACATAAGGAAATGAATCTTCAAATTCAACCTGTTCTGCCGTATCCGGCGCAAAGGCAATACCCTTTGCCAGTTCACGCTTCGCGTACACGTCCAAAAGCTTTTCAGCCAGTTCCTGAATGGATTTTTTCGCCTTTGAGCGGATTTTTCCCCAGTTGGCTCCGCCCATGGTATGAAGGCGCGGCGTTTCTCCTTCCGGACCGATATACTTCTCCAAAGTACCAATCTGGTCTACAGGAAGATAAAGCTTATCCGATCCTGCATACTGGATGGTAATGTAATCCCTGTGGACACCGGATAATTCAATCGTGCGTATGCCAAGGTACCTGCCGATTCCATGTACCTGCTGAACAACATAGTCCCCCGGATTCAGATCGGAAAAGTAACGGATCTGCTTTCTTGATCCGCTTGTACTGTACTTTCTGAGTTTCTGCCTGCCAAGAATATCGCCGGCTGTAATCAGGGCCAGATTAAAATCGGAAAGTTCAAACCCCTCTGTCAGGACGCCATCAAGGAGAACCACTTTCCCCTCTTCTATATCAAGAGACATGGGTATCTGATGGTCCGTTAATATTCCCTCGATTTCGCGCTTCTCGGAGGCCCTCGGGATGACGATTGCAGTTTTCCAGTTCTTATTCAGAAGGGATTTCAAATCGGCCGTAAAAATGGGAATCTGCCTCTGATAATTCGTCATCTCCTGCCCGTTCCAATTGTGGTATACCGAAGGCTTGAACTCCTCCAGTTCCCTCTTGAGAAGCGAGAATACAATTTCCTGATTCGTTTGTTTCCGGGCTGTATGAATGAGCTCGCTCCAGAGGAAAGCCTTGTCCGCATTGGCTTTTTCTTCCTTAAAGAACTGCTTTAAGGATTCCTCACCCCTTTGCGGTTCATCATAAAAGACGATCCCATGATCCAGGTAAGAGAGAACGGATGAATTCTTGCTGCCCTTTACGGCAACAGGAAATACGCTTTGACTTTCCAGTGTTTCGATGGAGCGCTGGCTGTCTACATCAAACAGACGTATGCTGTCAATTTCATCACCGAAGAATTCAATTCTCACCGGATGAATTTCATTGATCGGATAAATATCGACGATATCGCCCCTGACAGAAAAATGTCCGGACCGCTCAACCTGATCGACTCTTTCGTACCCCAGATCCTGCAGTACTTCCAGGACTTCTCTTCTTTCGATTTCACTGCCTAACTCAAATTTATATAAATGATCCTTGATAGAAGAAGGAGCTGAAATTTTCTGCGCAGCTTCTACTGCGGCCGCAATAATGATGCTCTTTTCACCATTGATCATTGCAGACAAGGAGCGCATGCGCTCCCTTAACCTTTCCGTACTGGAAAAAGTGCCTTCAAAACCTGCCTCTTCCACGACAGGAAATGAAAATATTCTGGCATCGGGAACAAAAAACTTTAGATTTTCTTCCCACCGGAAAATATCTTTCTGCGTAGGAACCACAATAACAGCCGTATTATATTTCGCCAGGAGAGACGCAGCCGCCAGAGATTTCTGAGACCCGCTGATCCCGTTGATGATTACAGATTTTCCCGGATGGTTCTGGTCGATTAAGGATGTCAGCCTGTCTCCAATCATCTGAACCAGCTCAGGCCCCTTTGTATTCAAATCTGAAGTTTCCTCTTTTGCATTTTCTTTTCCATCAATCATCTTATTTTTTTCTGCCATCATTTCACCTCCTGCCTACCATGCAATGTCCGTTTTCTCTACATCCTTATATCCATCCAGTTCCAGAATCCTCTGGTGGATTCCTTCACCATTAAAGACGAAATCAGGATATATTTCTTCCAAAGGGACCAACACAAAGGGCCGCTCCCAGAAAAATGGGTGCGGCAATTTCAGAAAATCTGTATTGCTTTCTATTTCACTGTTATAAATCATATCCAGATCCAGCGTCCTTGGTCCCCAGTGCCTGATGCGGATACGGCCGAATGATTTTTCCACCTGCAGCAGAAATTTCATCAGTTCTTCAGGTTCCCCTGTCCATGAAACTTCAATTACGGCATTCAGGAAAACGGCCTGCTCCGTCAACCCCCATGGCTTGGTCTTGTAAAGGGATGATTTCTTCAGGACCCTGAGTCTTTCATCCTGATTCAGCGTCCTGACGGATCCAGAGAGAATCTCAGCTGAATTTCCCATATTAGATCCCAGCGAGATAATATAAGAATTCCTTTTCAATGAATTCAACATTTGATAAACCGTCAAACCTATCTTTCTTTTTTTATCGTAACGGATACATCATCCAGGATGCCGGGAATGGGAGAACCCGGCTTATGGACAGTAGTCACGATTTCTTCAACCTGAGGAAATTTTTCCATGACTTCTTCATTGATCACGCCTGCCAGTTTTTCCAAAAGCTTATAGGGGCCTCCTTCGGCCGCGCGCTTCACAATCTGGAAAACTTCCACGTAATTTACGGAATCATTCAAGTCATCGGTCCGGCTGACTTTGGACAGATCTGTGCCGATCACGACATCAATATAAAATCGCTGTCCCAATGTCTTCTCTTCCGGCTCATCGCCATGATAGCCGAAAAATGCCATATTTTTGAGTTTAATATAATCCATCATTCACACCCTGCCATTGTCAATTTTCCTGATTGAAATGATTTAAAGCATCCCATACCTTGATTTCACGGGCGCTTATTTTAACGTTATGAACACGGAATATGGAGCATCCTTTTCCAATCCCCCAGAGATTGACCGCAGCGGTTCCTTCATCTCTTTCAGGTGCCGGAAGATCCAGGATTGCACCGATGAAGCGTTTTCTGCTTACTCCTAAAAGCCAGGGGAAAGGAAATTCCCTCGTCAGTTCATCCAGACGTGTCAGGACTTCCATGTTCTGCTCTGCCGTTTTGCCAAAACCGATTCCCGGATCCAGAATGATCTTATCCTGCTCTACGCCGGCCCTTACAGCAATATCAATGGAACGGTCAAAGAATTTTTTCATACTCTCCAGGATATCTTCATCATATGTTTCTCCATCCTGGTTATGCATGAGGACTGCCGGCACTTTATATTCAGCAGTTACCCTTGCCATGCTGCCGTCATCATACTGGAATCCCCAGATATCATTGACGATATGCGCCCCGGCCCGAAGTGCTGCGTCCATTGTCTCATAATGGTATGAATCGACAGATACAGGAACCGGAGAGCACGCTAAAATGGATGGAAGAATCTTCATCAATTTGTCTGTCTCATCCTTTGCCGAAAGGGACGTGAATCCCGGTCTTGTTGATTCTGCCCCTATGTCTATAATTGCTGCCCCATCTTCAACCATATCCTTCGCATGCTTCATGGCAGTTTCCAGCGTATTCCATTTCCCGCCGTCCGAAAATGAATCATCCGTTATATTTAAAACTCCCATGACAAGAGAGTCTCTGCCAATATGAAGTTCTTTGCCATCGTTCCATGCATATGATCTCATCTGTCTTGCTATCAACAAAACCCTCTCCTCTTCTATAAACAATCGTTTTTCAAAATTCTGAATTTACTAAATATCCAATATTATAACACGATTGGACTCTTCCACAAAAACCAGGAAACGTTATAAAAAGGATGAAGCTCCGTTTCAGGCAAACAAAAAAAGCGGTATCAACCGCTTTTCTTGTGCAAGACTATCATTGAGGAGTATGCATAGTCCGCAGCCCAATTGATAATCAGGGAAATAATCATCAATTTGACCAGATAGAAATTCTATCTCATGGCATTTCCTCCATGTATTTATATTATACCCAAAATGATCAGAAAATCCAACACCCAGATTGTAAATTATTAAAAATGCATTCCATCCTATTCCATGGCAAGGAGTTTCTGCAGGCAGATTGTGAATTGATCGATATCAGACAAGAAGCCGTTCATTTCCTTTAATACGTCTTTCCAGTAAATGATGTCTATACTGTTATTCATCCCATAAACTGCCTCAAGTGAATCCCTGACAGCTTCGTCTCCCCTGCTCTTGAAATTATGAATTTTAAGGCATCTGGCTTCGGCCTTCAAATTATTTTCTTCAAATCCTTTGGTATATTCAAGAACTTTTGAAACTTCCAATGCACCTGCTTTGCAAAGATCCCAGACAAGATTCATTTCATCAGGCATTTTCTCATCCTGATAGGATGAGAATTCATTGAAGAGATTTGTTAAATGGTCATGCATGGATTTCATTAATCCAAATGCTCTGACACCATATCCATAGCCGGCTGCATCTTTATATGCTTTGACCATCCGATCAAATACGGCTTCCATATCACTGTCCGTATTTCCTAAAGCATGCTGAAATAGTCTTTTCCCCTGAAAAGCATCCATATCATTAGAAATAAACTGGTCGATCACTTTCTCTGCCTCAATGTATGAATTAAGCTGCACTGAGAGCGACTCGAAAAATTTTTGTTTTTTATTATTCATGTAGCACCCTTTTCCATTCAAAGCATCCAGCTTCCTAATCCGTCTTAAGATTCACCGGAAATGATGAAAGAGGGCGGCATCCTGCAGACGCAGTCCTCTTTTATCAAAAAATTACAGCTCCAGGCTTTCTCCAGGTTTTACGATTTTTACTGCAATCCCCTGTTTCTGTGCTTCTTCCTTGAAATCAGCCGGATTCTGTTCGATGACTGGCCAGGTGCTGTAATGAACAGGAATTACGCATTTTGCCTTCAGAAATTTGGCAGCAATCAAAGCATCATCTGGTCCCATTGTATAGTTGTCTCCGATTGGAAGGACTGCATAGTCAATATCAAACAGTTCGCCAAACAGCTTCATATCTCCAAAGAGAGCCGTATCTCCTGAATAATAGACAGTCTTCCCGTTGTTAAACTGCATGATGAACCCGCAGGGCGTGCCTCCCGGAGCTCCGCAGCTGTGGAAAGCCTGCACCATTTTTACCTTGCCAAAGTCCGCTTTAAAAGATCCGCCCAGATTCATTGGCTGGAAATTGGAGACATTCTTTGAAAAGAGCGAAATCACCTCAGGAATCGCTATGACGCATGCGCCCGTGCGGCTGGCAATCTTGTCTGCATCGCCGAAATGATCTCCGTGAGCATGGGAAAGAAGGATATAATCGCATTCAACCTTGTCAGCAGAAACAGCCGCCTGCGAATTTCCGCTCAGGAACGGATCAAAAAGAAGCGACTCTTTTCTTGTATCGATTTTAAAGCATGCATGTCCATAAAATGTGAATTCCATAATAAGAATCTCCTTTCTACAACTTACAGCCTATTTGTTCTTTCTGGCCATGATTTCCTTCACAACCTTCTGTGCGACTTCGGAGAGTGCAATGCCTCTTTTCATGCTTGTCTGCTGCATTCTCCTGTAAGCCTCATCTTCAGAAATATGATAGAAGTCCATAAGAAGGCCCTTGGCGCGGTCTATGATCTTCCGGGCAGCCATTTCGCGTTCCATGTCCTTGATCCGGTGAACGATCTCGTTTTTCTGGCGGAACTGGCTTACTGCAATCTGGATGGCCGGAAAGAGAGACCTCTCGCTGACCGGTTTCATCACATATCCGAAAACCATGGATTTTTTTGCCTTTTCAATGATGTCTTCATCGCCAAAAGCTGTCAGGAGTACGACGGGTGCCAGATTGTCATGGGCAATCATCTTGGCTGCCTGGATACCGTCAAGCCTGGGCATCTTAACATCAAGGATTACAAGATCCGGATTGAGCTTCTTTGTTAATTCCAAAGCTTCAACCCCGTCGGATCCTACACCCACGACTTCATGGCCTGCTTCTTCCAGCATTTCCTTGAGGTCCATGCAGATGAGTGCTTCATCATCTGCGATTACGATTTTATACACTTCTGCCATTCTGCTATGCTCCCATCAATGCCCTCGGGCAATAAATATCAGCTGTTACGAACTCTCCATCATTTCTCAGTTCGAAGCTTCCCTTTAATTCTATTTCCACTAAATTTCTTACAATCTGAAGCCCTAGCCCGGATGAATTTATGTCTTTGACTTCAGGCGATAGAGGATGCCCATTATTTTTAATATAAACATGAAGTTTCTCTTCATCCAGAGATGTTCCGACGATAAGAATCCCCTTGTCCATACCATTAAAACCATGATCAATCGCATTATGGATGAGCTCATTGGCTGCAATCGCCAGCGGAACTGCTTTTTCAGAATCTACAATCAGCGGATCACTGCCCTTTTCGCGGACTACCCGCACCGGGCAGAACGTCAGGCTGTCCACAGACAATTTGCAGATACGGTCAAGCAGCACATCCATATCGATTTGTCCGCCGCTCTGGCTTGCCAGGATATCATGAATTTGTGAAATACCAAGTATCCTGTTCACTGAACGCTTCAAGGCGTCCTTCGTATCCGGATCTTTGGCGCGCCTTGCCTGCATACGGAGCATTCCTGCTATCGTATTGAGGCTGTTCTTGACGCGGTGATGGATTTCCTTGATGACAGAATCCTTGACAAGTATCTGCTTTTCCTTTTCACGAATTGCGGTGACATCCGTGAGGATCAGTACAGTCCTTGTTACCTTGCCGCCAGAAATAATGGGAAGCCCCCAGGCCGAAAGCGTCATATTTTCGGAAACTTCATCGCCGAAAACAGGCCTTCCCGTTTTCATGACTTCATCGACAAGCGGAAACCGTACGATTGTGTGACCGATAATTTCCTGGCTTTCAACGGCTTCTTTGTCAAGAACCATGTATAAATCATTAGCCATATCATTGGAATAAATGATGCGGCCTAATGAATCCAGTATGATGACACCGTCCTGCGGACGTATGCCATAATAATCCTTCCCATCAAACGGTACCTGAAGCGCAAGGCTTCCTGTATCCGTCAGGACCTGCTGCTGATCAAGCGAGCTGGATACGAAACAGACGACGGCAAATGGAACGCCTGCATTATCAACGATAGGATATCCTGTAACTGCGACTTTTCTCCCCTGATCAAGCTCCATGCGGCCGGCGACTTTTCTTCCCGTACTGAAAACATTTTCGACAATGGATAATTCATCCCTCAAAAACGTATCTCCCGCCTTGAAAAAAGTCTGGCTGTGCGTATAGGAAGGCCGGACAGAGAGCAGGATGACTGAAATATCAGAATTCTTTCCTTTGGCGCACAAGTACACCTGATTCTTTGAAATATCGGCTGCAAACTGAAGGGCAACCTGTTCATGATCCAGAATTTTAGCCTGCACTTCAGTCAGATTCGTCGTATCACGAATCAATGTGTAAAGCTGACTCATTTCTATGCCGCGTGTCTGCATATTATTCTCCCATCCTGCATGTATAAACCTGCACTTTACAGTTTGATCTGTTCTGCGTTAAAGGGCAGGCGCGGATCCGCATTTAAAGACATATCGGCGAATTCGCCGGCTCTGGCCATGTAATAGGCACGGCAGCCGATCATAGCCCCGTTATCGGTGCAAAGGGTCAGGCTCGGACGGCACATGCGTATGCCGCGTTTGCCGCACTCCTCTTCAAGCCTGGTCCTTAATTCGCTGTTTGCTGCGACTCCGCCGGCAAGAGCAATCGTCTTCATGCCCGTCACTTTGACGGCTTCCATCGCTTTTTCAATCAGGACATCCACAACAGCTTTCTGGAAGGAGGCTGCTACGTCCTCTGCCACGATTTCTTCTTTCTTCATTTTCATCGTGTTGATGTAATTAATGACGGATGCTTTCAATCCGCTGAAGGAGAAATCAAAGTTATGCCCCTTGCTGAGTCCCATCGGGAAGTGAATGGCGCTGCTGTTTCCTTCCTTTGCCAGACGGTCAATGTGCGGCCCGCCTGGATACGGATACCCAAGTACACGTGCGACTTTATCAAAAGCTTCCCCTGCAGCATCGTCTCTTGTCTGTCCGAGAAGTTCAAAGTGATTGTAATCTCTGACTACGACAAGCATAGTATGACCGCCGGAAACAACCAACGATAAAAAAGGAGGTTCCAGATCGGGATACTGTACCAGGTTGGCAAAGATATGCCCTTCCATATGATTGACAGCAATAAGAGGCTTGTCGATGGCCCAGGCTGCCGCCTTTGCCGCCGCTACTCCGACAAGAAGAGCCCCGACCAGGCCCGGCCCCTGAGTGACCGCGATGGCATCCATATCAGACCAGCTGCATCCAGCCTGCTCCAATGCTTCAATGGCAACGGGAAGCACATCCTCTATATGATGGCGTGATGCAATTTCAGGAACTACCCCGCCAAACTTCTTATGAATCGGAACCTGTGTTGAAATGATATCAGACAAGACTTGTCTGCCGTCCTCTACTACTGCGCAGGACGTTTCATCACAACTTGATTCGAATGCTAATATTTTCATTTTATCTCCTTATAATTTTCGGGACATGATATATCCGTCTTCGACAGGAAGTTCATACACCGATTTCCTTAGACCGTCAACGTGGAACCCAAAATTCTTATATAAATTCTGTGCCCCATGATTGCTCACACGGACTTCAAGAAACATTGTCTTCATATCGTTTTCGAGAGCTTTATCAATCCCGGCTTCCAGAATGGCTTTTGCCGCCCCCTGCTTTCGAAACTCAGGAAGAACCCCGATATTGACCAGCTGCGCTTCATCAAGCACGTACCAGAAACAGGCATAGCCTATGACTTTTTCCGAAGTCCTTGCAACGAGGTAATGGCTGTGCGTTCCCTGAAAATCATGATCGACAGTCTCTTTTCTCCATGCATCGGAAAAACAAATCCTGCCAATTTCATATATGGCCAGAATATCAGAGGCAAGCGCTTCTTCTATTACGAATCGGCATGCTGCTTTTCCCATAAGACTTCTGCCTCGCTCCTGCGGATATAATTTGGCAAAAGCGTCAATGGATCATCTGCCATGCCGTTTTTCAATTTAGAGATTCCTGCCATGGCGAGACTTCCCGCGCGGCTGCATCTGCTATGGGGCGGAGCCAGCAGAATACCTGCAGAAACCAGCTTATCCTTATATTTATCAGCACATTCACCGACTGCAATGACCGGCCCGCCATGTTTTACAGCTGATTCTATGACAGAATCAATGGAAGCTGCCACTTCAGGCTTTTCCTGCCACATTTCATTAAATGCCCCGTAAAGGGCTGCATACACATTATTCTTCTGCGCATCGAGAAGCGGAAGAATAAATGCCTGCGCGCCGTACATATTCCATGCAAGAGCTTCCAGGGTGTCAACACCGACCAACGGGACGTTCCAGATATAGGATGTCATCTTGGCTGTAGCAAGGCCGATTCTAAGACCCGTAAATGAGCCAGGGCCCTTGGCGACGGCAATCCCTGTTATTTCCTTTTTGCTGACGCCCACTTCTTTCAGCATAAGGTCCATGCATGGAATCAGCTGTTCTGAATGTGTCAGTTTTTTCTGCTGTGTCCATTCAGCGACAAGCTTTCCCTCCTCT
The DNA here is from genome assembly GCF_000435155.1 of Dialister sp. CAG:357. Taxonomy (NCBI): domain Bacteria; kingdom Bacillati; phylum Bacillota; class Negativicutes; order Veillonellales; family Veillonellaceae; genus Dialister; species Dialister sp. CAG:357. The sequence continues at coordinate 36,992 of NZ_FR896422.1, forward strand.
GCTAAAGCGCAGCTTAAAACTAAAGATGATGTATCAATGGCAAGAAGCATATTTCTCTATCTCCTTTGTTATGGCATCAGGAGCTTCTTCTCCCCAGATAACCTTGACTTCTCTTTCCGTTGTTCCTTTATTTGACAAATATATGTATATGGCTCTCTCTGGAATCAGTCCCGGGAACATGTCTGCCCATTCTGCAACGGTGACACCGCCTTCGCTGTATTCCTCCCAGCCGATATTGTATAAATCCTCTTCTGTATCAAGACGATAGAAATCAAAATGCTTTAACGGAATCTCACCTTCATAATAATTCATGATTGTAAAGGTGGGGCTGCTCACCACATCATTGATTCCCAGTCCCTTGGCAAGTCCCTGGACAAAATGGGTTTTACCTGTTCCAAGATCTCCAATCAAGGCAATGAACAGTCCGTTTTCAGCATGTTCCCCTATGAAACGGCCGAATTCCATCGTCATTTCTTCACTCGTGCTTATAAATACTGCTTCATTATTTTTCACTCATCCACCTCATCATCTCATCAAACCGCTTCATGCCGATCTGATAGCCTTCTTCGTAAAGTGCACGAAGTTTTTTCGTGTCTTTTTCCACGCGGGACACTTTGACGGGAGATTCCGGGCGCAGTACGAAAACTTTTCCCTCTTTCTCCATCTGTATGATCTTTTCTACCTTTTCATTATACCGCTCCGGGATAGAGCACATGCCCTCCACCACAGCGGGATACGTCCTGCCGTAGGCAGCACGCATGAGGGATTTAAACCCATGCGGCACCTTTTTCTTGCGATACGTAATATCCCTTGTCAGAATGTATACGGGTTTTGTGCACGGAAATGGCAGGTCTTCAGGGAAAGGCACAAGCGGCATCCCCACGCCGCCATCCACGTATTCCTTTCCCTCAAGTTTTACCGGCTTTGAGAGAAGCGGAATCGAGCAGCTTGCGACGCATACCCCCATAAATTCGGAAAGAGGGCAGCTTTTACTCGATACAAAAACAGGTTTCCCCGTAAGGCAGTCAGTAATGCCCACATATAACGTTTCCGAAGCCTTTTCAAACTTGTCATAATTAAAAGGCACATATTCATGAGCAAGCTTGCCAAACATAAAGCGGAAGTTAAAATAACTGCCGTCGCGCACCAAATGACGAAGCCCCATATATCTTTTATCCGGAGCAAACCTGATATTGACGGATACGTTTCTTCCCGGCTGTCTGGAAATATAGCTGAGTCCCTGCAGGGCACCTGCAGAAATCCCAACGACTTTTGGGAAGTAGAATCCCCTTTCCATAAAAGCATCAAGTATCCCCGCCGTAAAGAGTCCCCGCATCGCTCCGCCTTCAAGGACAAGAGCGGAATTCATCGTATTTGTTTTATGCAAACCTTCGGTTATGATTGACATTTCCACACTTCCCTTGTGGCAATCAATTTTACGTGATCACCGATTCTCACATCATATTACATCTTTATTTGGACTTGGCAGACTGATTTTTGACTGCTGTAATTTTCTTCTGAATGGCTTCCTGGTCACCAAGATAAGAAACATCATGCACCGTGAAATCTTCATTCAGATGATAAACGAGCGGGATTCCTGTAGGAATGTTCATCCCGGCAATTTCGTCACTGGAAATTCCTTCAAGATGCTTCCTGAGTGCGCGGATGGAATTGCCATGCGCTGCAATCAGGACTTTTTCTCCATTCTGAATTTCCGGTTTGATGACGCTTTCAAAGTAAGGTGCTACCCTTGCTACCGTATCTTTCAGGCATTCCGTCAATGGGAGCTTCACATCGCCAAGTTTCTGGTAAGGAGGCTGGTTTTTCGGGTTTCTGGGATCATCTTCAGAAAGTGCCGGCGGGCATACATCATAAGAACGGCGCCATAAATGGACCTGTTCTTCCCCATACTTATCTGTTGTTTCCGTCTTGTTCAATCCCTGAAGAGCACCGTAGTGTCTTTCGTTGAGATGGTAGTTCTTGATGACCGGAATCCAGACAAGATCCATTTCATCAAGAACAGAATAAGCGGTATGGATAGCTCTCTTGAGAACAGATGTATAGCATTTATCAAAAGTAAAGCCTTCTGCTTTTAAGAGTTTCCCGGCTTCTTTCGCTTCGCGGAATCCGTTTTCTGTCAGGTCTACATCTGTCCAGCCGCAAAACAGATTCTTTTTATTCCATTCACTTTCACCATGACGAATGACTACTAATGTGTACATAAATAATCCTCCCTAATTTTCACTTTTCAAAATGATCATAACCATGCACTTCAAGCAATTCCAGATGCCCTTCCTGTTTCAGGAATACGCCTTTCCCGGGCTTATCTGTCACAACTCCTATTTCTTTTATGCCAGGACGATTTTTTACCTTTTCAAAATCTTCTTTTGAAATCGTACCTATAAGTTCATAATCTTCCCCGCCGTCCAAGGCCCAGGAAAGAGGATCGATTCCCGCTTTTCTGCCATATTCCAAAGCTTCAGCAGAAACGGGTATGGATGATTTATCGATTTTGATGGAAACGCCGCTTGCTTCTGCAATTTCATTGACTTCTCTGGATATTCCGTCAGAAATATCATTCAGGGAAGAGGCTCCTGCTTCCCGCAAAAGAGTTCCCCATTCAATCTGAGGCCGCGGATGCTTATGCTTTTCTATAAGCCCGCTGTATTCTTTGTTTTCATGAAGCAGGGCATAGAGCCCGCCCGCTGAATCACCGGGATGTCCGGTTACAAAAACAACATCTCCCCTGCGCGCACCGCTTCGCCGGACGGCTGTATCCTTTGGAACTATGCCTACCACAGTTCCTGTCATGATAATACCTGAAACAGATCCGGTCATGTCTCCGCCAAGCAAATTGACCCGGTATTCTTTGCAGCAGTCCCGGATTCCTTCATAGCATCGCTCAACCCATGAAGTGTAAAGCTTTTCAGGAAATGCGGCTGAAATGACAAACCCTATCGGATCGGCGCCCATAGCGGCCATATCGCTGAAATTTGAGGCACAGAGCTTCCAGCCAACATCATAGGCACTCATCGTCACACTGGTGAAATGAATACCTTCCACCATAGTATCCGTTGATATGACCTGATCAAATCCGTCTGGTATAGAATAGACCGCTCCGTCATCCCCTGGCCCAATCTTAACAAACTCCGGCCTGTAAATCAGGTCATGCGATATTAATTTGATAAGACCAAATTCACCTATATCTGAAATTGTTTTTTCTGTCATGCCAATACTCCGAATGATTAGTATTCTGGTAAATCCTGTAAATTAAAGTACTTCTGCTCCTTTTTCCTTCATAGCAGCAAGGCTTTTCCTATAGTCATCTTCAGAAACATAGCCAAGGCAGTCCTTAAGAACGGTTACTTTAATCCCCTTTTCAAGAAGGCCGAGAACCGTTTCCTTGACACAGTACTCGGCTGCAATCCCCGTGACGTAGACATGAGGCGAAACGCATTCGGATAATACCTTTCCGCTGCTGTTTGCAGCAAGGCATGCCGAATACTCCTCAACATCATCATTTTTGCCTTTATAGAAAATATTATCTTTGCCAGGGCGATTGCCTTCATTCATTTGATTAAATTCATCTGATACTTCAGCGCCCCTGCTTCCTGCAACGCAGTGTACCGGCCAGATACCGCCGTTAATTTTAAAAGATTTATTTGTCTTGCTGTGCCAGTCCGATGTGTACATGCATTCCACATCATTTGCATTGGCAAAAGCTATAATATTTCTGACGGCTTCCCGGCTGTGGCTGCATGCCAGGGAACCGTCGATAAAATCATACTGACAATCTACGATAATCAAATGGTCCATGCCTTCATTCCCCTCCCTGTTTTCATTTCTATGCTTTTATAAGGTTTTTCTATGCTTTTTATTCTAACAGTTTTCACAAGGCAAGTAAAAGTGCAATATTTGCAGTTTTCTTCCCGCTTCTATACCGGATAAAGATAATCCTGAAACAGGCTGGATTTTTCTCTTTCTAATGCACTATACATACGGCTGTATTATTACCTTATAAAATATATCTTTATATTATATTTATACAATATAGCAGCCTGCTCTCTTGCGCCAATTCTTCCCAACAGTTATACTAATATGAAATTGTTAATTTTGAAGGAGATGGATGCGTTGAATTTTGTTGATGCAATAGTGGCGTTTTTAAATATCGGGCTCTTCAGTTCCCTGATCAGTCGTTTCACAGGTGCCAATACCGCCATACTGGTTTTCTGCAGCTTATTGTACTTAGGCTGTGAACCTCTGGAAACGATCGGCATTATGCTGACTTACCTGGTATTTTTAAGACTAACCATATATACACAGAACCAGAAGCTGAACTTTAAAAAGCTGAAGGTCTTCAGGGGATTCAGAGTATTTTTCCCGATACTTCTGATCGTCATTTCGCTTTTCCTTTATCCGTTCGCTGCTTTAGCTATTTTCCTGTTCTTATTCATGACGGAAATTCTGGCTAAGATGAAGGAAGAAGTACCAGATGACCGTCAGATGACGACTTCACAGCTGATTCCTTATATTGCCATCGGATCTGTACTCATCACTGTATCCATGATCTGCGTAAAATTCATTCCTGCTGCTTATTACTACATTTTTGGCGGCGCTGCAGGTCTTCTTCTTTGTTTCTTCTTCTGGTGGCTGGGACAGCACAGAGACCGTCTTTCTTCCATCTGGGACAAGGTCATTATCCTATCATTCATTCCCCTTGGTCTTTTTGGATTTGATATCGCAGACTGGCTCGATGATATGCGCCGCAATATCAATCCGACACCGATTGCCTACAACCTGCCGTTCATTTTCCTGCCGGTTCTCTACGTAGGTTTCCTGATGGCAAATATCCTTTTCGGCATCTTCTCTCTTTCCGGTATGGTCATTGTTTTCTTTGGCGCACTTGGACTCCGCCTCTTCGGTTACTATGAAGTATCCAGAAAAGGCAAGGCAAACCTGCTCTCCATTGGAATTACAGTTCTCGCTTTATTCCTCCTGTTCCTCACAGCTCCGGAACCGACTGGGGTTTCCAAACTCGTAGATGCTTTCCTCCCGACGAACTATTACCACTTCCAGGGAATACTGAATATGTTCTAAAATTCACTAATAAAAAAGAAAAGCCATGCGGCATTCCGCATGGCTTTTGTATTGCTTGTAATATATCCGGATCAGCCTTTCCACGGCGGGACGCTGACTGTGCAGGAGGGACATACATCCTGCAGGATACAGGTTTCGCAGTCAGGCTTTCTGGCATGGCATACGCGCCTTCCGTGCCATATCAGCCAGTGATGCGCTGCTGACCAGTCCTTTTTGGGGATGGCCTTCTGAAGGCCTTCCTCTACTTCAAGCGGCGTTGTGCCCGTTGCAAGTTTCAGACGGTTGGCTACTCTGAAAACGTGTGTATCGACTGCAATGGCAGGATATCCCCATACAACACTTCTTACGACATTGGCCGTCTTTCTGCCGACGCCTGGAAGTTTTACGAGCTTATCAAAGTCCTCCGGGACTTTTCCATCATATTCCTCAGAGAGCATATGACACATTCCCAAAAGGTTCTTTGCCTTGGATTTATAAAGGCCGCAGTCATGGATTTCCCGTTCAAGCTCCGCCTGTGTCAATGCTCCCATCTTTTCCGGAGTATCAAGGCGCGGAAAAATCCTGTCAGTAATAATATTGACGCGCTTATCCGTACACTGGGCAGAAAGTATGACTGCCACGAGCAGTGTAAAAGGACTTGTGTATTTA
>NZ_FR896423.1:0-12657 GCF_000435155.1 Dialister sp. CAG:357
ATTCTGCCTGAAATTCTCAGCTGAACCGGTTTGTTTCCTGTCATGGAATTTCAAGGAGGCAATCGCTATGACACTTAATCAGCTGGAATACTTTTGCGCCGTGTGCCGTTATCACAGCATCACCCGCGCTGCGGAATCCCTTTTCGTTTCACAGCCGACAATATCGACTTCGATCCGTAATCTGGAAAAGGAGTTTCACCTTAGACTTTTCACCCATGGCCAGAACCGGATCACACTGACCAATGACGGCTCTCTTTTTTATAAGAAAGCCGAATATATCCTTCACAGAGCGCATGAGATGTACACGGATTTCTCTGACAAGGACACGAACAAGGCACCGCTTCGGATCGGCATCACTTCGACCCCGAGCGCCCTGCTTCTGCCGTCCTTTGCCATGGAGTTTGAAGAGAAATACGGCATCCCCGTGAAGCTCATGGAATGCTCTTCCATGCACGCCCGCGAGCTTGTCGATAATGATGAACTGGATGTGGCTATCGCCAATCTGGATTTCTACAATCTGGATAACTACGATTACCACACCGTCATTGAAGATACGTACGTGTACTGTGTAGACAAGAATCATCACCTGGCTAAGGAACCATCTGTTTCCTTCGAAACACTGAAGGAAGAGCCGATCATTCTTTTCAACACGGACTCCGTCCAGTCTCACACCGTCATCACCGGCTTCCGTTCCGAAGGAGCAACTCCGCATATCAAAATGTACTGCAGCCAGCTGACGACAGTCCTCAACTGTCTTTCTGCCGGCAACTGTGGTGCCTTCCTCTACTCGGCAATGACCCTTCCGGAAAACATCGTGAAGATTCCTGTCGAGCCAAGGATCAGCAACCAGTTTGGCCTGCTGTGGAAGAAAGGCGTCTTCATCACCGACCACCTCGGAAAATTCATCCAGTACATGGGAAATTACAAATTCACTTCTACGAATCTTCGCCCTGTCATTGCAGAACCTAGCGTTGCTGCAGCCAGTGCTGAGGCTGAGTAGAAGGGAAAAACGTCCGCTGAAAGGCGGGTGTTTTTGCTTTCCCTTCATATCCATTTTCCCCACAATAAAACTCTGCTGGTTTTCCAGCAGAGTTTCTTTAACCCCCGCGGCGGTCACTTTTTGTGGTTTGTATACAGGTCGTATGATACTTCTCTTTCATCAAAGCGGTTCAGTACGACTGGTTTCCTTTCGGCATAGCCGATGACTACGATGCAGAATGGATCAAGTTCAGTCGGGATATCGAGGATGTTGCAGAGGTGGATCTTTCTGTCCTGATATGGATAAACCTGCAGCCAGAGGCTCCCCAGCCCCAGGTGTTCCGCTTCGAGCAGGATGTTTTCTGCGGCAGCTGCGCAGTCGAAGGACCATTCGTCAGGGAAGCTGACGCCTTCTTTCTTGCCTACGATAACGATGGCAGCAGATGCTTTTCTCGCCGGGCCTGCTACGATGCTGTTGTGAGAAATGGCTTTGACGAGGTCTTCTCTTGTTACGATGATGAAGTCTCTGTCTTTCTGATTTCCTACGGATCTGGCCTGCATGCCTGCCTTGACGAGTGTCAGGAGCTGTTCATCCGGTACTGGTGTCAGCTCTTTGAAATTACGGCATTCGCCTCTTCTGAAAATTTCATCCATGCCCAATCTCCTCCTCCAATAAGCGTTACGCTTGGAAATATATTCAAATGAAATTCTTTATATTGTTATTATGTTTATTATGCCTTTATATTTATTATACCTTTTATTGATGAAACTGTCGACTGCTGAAAGGGACATACGCGCATCAAAAAAGAGGATGTACCTAGGTACATCCTCCTTTTATTTGATTAGAGATTTCTAGTCGTTTTGAGACGAACCAGGGCACGCATGAGCGCGAGTCTGGCGCGATCTACATCGACGTCTTCTTTCTTAAAAGCCAGTCTGTCTTCAGCGCGTTTCTTAGCTGCCTGAGCGCGGGCAACGTCGATGTTGTCTGCGAGTTCAGCAAGAAGAGCGATGATGTTGACGTGGTTGTCATTGACTTCAAGGAAGCCGCCGAATACGGCAACTCTCTGTTCCTTGTCACCTGTCTTTATGCGCACGCAGCACATTTCGAGAGCAGCAGCAAGGGGAAGGTGGCGCTTTTCGATACCGAATTCGCCGTCTTCCGCACGGGCAACCACCAGATCCACGCCGTCCTGTGTAAAAATAGGACCGTCTGGACTGATGACTTCGACGTGCATTGGATTTTCAAGGGTATCAGCCATGGCTTATTCCCCTTTCTTCATCTTTTCAGCCTTTTCCATTGCTTCGTCAATAGTGCCGACCATGTAGAATGCGCCTTCTGGCATGTCATCATGCTGGCCTGCAAGGATTTCCTTGAAGCCTCTGATGGTTTCCTTCAGCGAAACGTATCTGCCGGGGGAGCCGGTGAACTGTTCAGCTACGAAGAACGGCTGAGACAGGAATCTCTGGATCTTTCTTGCACGAGCAACGATGACTTTATCGTCGTCGGAAAGTTCTTCCATACCGAGGATGGCGATGATATCCTGGAGTTCCTTGTAACGCTGCAGAATAGCCTGTACGCCGCGGGCTACTTCGTAGTGTTCTTCGCCGAGTACGTTCGGGTCAAGAATACGGGAAGTGGAGTCGAGCGGATCTACTGCCGGGTAAATGCCGAGTTCGGCGATGGAACGGTTCAATACGGTGGTAGCATCCAAGTGGGTGAATACGCCTGCCGGAGCCGGGTCGGTTAAGTCGTCGGCCGGTACGTATACTGCCTGAATGGATGTGATGGAGCCGTTCTTTGTGGATGTAATACGTTCCTGCAGTTCGCCGATATCGGTTGCCAGGGTTGGCTGATAACCAACGGCGGACGGCATACGTCCGAGCAGTGCGGATACTTCAGAGCCTGCCTGAACGAAACGGAAAATGTTATCTACGAAGAGCAGTACGTCCTGTCCCTGCTTATCGCGGAAGTATTCAGCCATTGTCAGACCTGTCAGAGCAACTCTCATACGAGCTCCCGGCGGTTCGTTCATCTGGCCGTATACGAGGGCAACCTTGTTCAGGACGCCGGATTCTTTCATTTCGCCCCAAAGGTCGTTGCCTTCACGGGTACGTTCGCCTACGCCGCAGAATACGGAGCAGCCGTCGTGTTCGGTTGCGACGTTGTGGATCAGTTCCTGAATCAGGACTGTCTTGCCTACACCTGCGCCGCCGAACAGACCGATTTTACCACCCTTTGCGTATGGGCAGATAAGGTCTACGACTTTGATGCCTGTTTCGAAAATTTCAGCTGCCGGAGACTGGTCTTTGAAGGCCGGTGCCTCACGGTGAATCGGCCAGTAGTCAGCTGCGTCGACTTTCGTCGGGTCGTTGTCTACTGTCTGTCCAAGGACGTTGAAAATACGTCCGAGGCAGCCGTCGCCTACCGGTGCTGCAATAGCACGGCCGGTGTCAACGGCTTTCATGCCGCGTACCATGCCGTCTGTGGAACTCATTGCAACAGCGCGGACGACTCCGTCGCCCAGATGCTGCATGGTTTCGCAGATGACATCAACAGGAACGCTGGCTTTATCATCTTTTACATGGATTGCGTTATAGATGGCAGGAAGTTCCTTATCATCATCGAAAGCAATATCAACGACTGCGCCGATGACCTGGACTACTTTACCTACCTGCATCTCCTGTTCATTTGCCATGAAGAAGCATTCCTCCTTAATATGTTAAGCGGTTTATTCAAGCGCAGCTGCGCCGCCGACGATTTCGGAAATTTCGTTGGTGACCTGAGCCTGACGTGCTTTGTTGTACGTGAGGTTGAGGTCGGCGATTCTTTCCGTAGCGTTGTCGGTTGCAGCGGACATGGCAGCCATACGGCTTCCAAGTTCGGAAGCAGCGGACTGGAGCATGGCGTTGTAAACCTTGACCTGTACGTATTCCGGAAGGAGTCTGGAGAGAACTGTGTGAGCGTCAGGCATGAAAATGTATGGCGCTTCTTTCCATTTCTTTTCAGATCCGTTGCCGGTTTCCTCATCTGCCTCAGGAGCTTCGACGGGAAGAATCTTCTCGACGAGTACCTGCTGATGCAGAGCGGTGATGAATTTCGTGTAAATCACATAAACTTCGTCCACTTCCTCGGTCACGAAGTAGTCAACCATTTCCTTCGCGAGATCGATGGAATCCTGGGCGGTAGGTTTATCAGAAAAGCCGAAATGATAGGAATCAAGATCGTATCCACGGAATTTCAGGTAGTTTCTACCCTGTTTTCCGCAAACGTAAAGAGCGTATTCGGAACGATCCCTTCCGGAGATTTCTTGCAGTGTCCGCTTCATAACGTTGGAGTTAAAAGCGCCCGCAAGGCCTTTATCGGCGCTGATGACCAGATAGCCGACCTTCTTTACCTTGCCTGTTCTGAAGAGCGAGCTGGTAAAATCGGGAGTTACCGAAGAAGCACGGCGCAAGAGCTCTCCGATCTTTTCAGCATAAGGACGAGAGCCGTTTGCTTTTTCTTCTGCTTTGCGCAGACGGGCAGCGGCAACCATCTTCATTGCTTTTGTGATCTGCTGGATGTTGGTGACAGATTTAATGCGCCCTTTTATATCACGCGTACTTTCCAATCAGATCACCCCTCTACCGTTTCAGACTTATCCTGGGATTTTGTAGCTGCGTAACGTTCCTTGAATTCAAGAATAGCTGCTTTCAGTTTCTCTTCGTTTGCTTCTGTCAGCTTCTTGTTCTTCACGATGTCTTCTCCGATTTCCGGATGGGTGCTGTGGAGGAATGCAAGGATGCGGTGTTCGAAATCAACGACTTCGTCAACTGCAACATCATCGAAGTAGCCTTTAACTGCTACGTAGATGACCTGTACCTGGTCTTCGACCGGGTATGGGGTGTACTGCGGCTGTTTCAGGATTTCAGTCGTTCTCTGACCGCGGTCAATCTGTGCCTTGGTTGCAGCGTCCAGGTCGGAACCGAACTGAGCGAATGCAGCAAGTTCGCGGTACTGTGCCAGATCCAGACGCAGGGTACCTGCGACCTGTTTCATAGCTTTGATCTGTGCGGAACCACCTACACGGGATACGGACAGACCTACGTTGATAGCCGGACGGATACCGGAATAGAAGAGTGCGGTTTCCAGATAAATCTGGCCGTCGGTGATGGAAATAACGTTGGTCGGAATGTATGCGCCTACGTCGCCTGCCAATGTTTCGATGATCGGCAGTGCGGTGATGGAGCCGCCGCCCAGTTCATTGGAGAGGCGGGCAGCACGTTCCAGCAGACGGGAGTGCAGATAGAATACGTCGCCTGGATAAGCTTCACGTCCTGGCGGACGGCGGAGCAGCAGGGACATTGCGCGGTATGCTACTGCGTGTTTGGAGAGGTCATCATAAATAATGAGGACGTCTTTGCCCTGATGCATGAAGTGTTCAGCGATGGATACACCAGAGTATGGTGCGAGGTACTGCATCGGGGAACCTTCGGATGCGCCGGCATGAACGATGATGGAGTAATCCATAGCGCCGGCCTGTTTCAATTTTTCATATACACGGACAACGTTGGAGTTTTTCTGCCCGATGGATACGTAAATGCAGATAACGTTCTGACCCTTCTGGTTCAGGATGGTATCGATGCCGATAGCCGTCTTACCAGTACCACGGTCGCCGATGATCAGTTCGCGCTGGCCGCGGCCGATCGGAACCATGGAGTCAATGGATTTCAGACCTGTCTGCAGCGGTACATTAACTGGCTGTCTGTCAGCAATGCCCGGTGCTTTGATTTCAATGTCGCGATATTCGTCGGTTTTGATTTCGCCTTTGCCGTCGATTGGCTGTCCGAGCGCGTTTACTACGCGTCCGATAACTGCATCGCCTACCGGAACCTGCATCAGGTGACCTGTTCTCTTAACAACGTCGCCTTCCTTAATGGTTTCGGAGCGACCCAGAAGAACGGCACCTACGTTGCTTTCTTCCAGGTTGAGTGCCATGCCGTATACGCCGTTCGGAAGTTCGAGCAGTTCGCCGGCCATGCAATTCTGAAGGCCGTACACATGGGCAATGCCATCGCCGACTTCAAGAACCGTACCTACTTCATCGACATTGAGGTCTACTTTGTAGTTTTCAATCTGTTTTTTAATGACAGATGTAATTTCATCTGAACTGATTTTCATTTCCTAGAAGTCACCTCAATCTCTTTGTTTCATAATATGTTTCAAAGTCTGCAGCTGTCTAGCCACGGATCCATCGATCAGGCGATCGCCTACTTGGACGGTAAAACCACCAATCAACGCCGAGTCTACCTTCTGCTTCATGACAATTTTCTTTCCGGTGATTTCGGAAAGTTTTGCCTTCAGGGCTTCGACCTGGGTCTTGGTGAGCGGAAGAGCGGATGTTACCACTGCTTCTTCAATTCCCATGCCTTCATTAGCCAGAGCCGCATAGACGTCGACCATTGCCGGGAAATCGGTGAAACGGTCTTTGTCGATGACGACATAGCAGAATTGCAGAACTACAGGCTGAACCTTATCTGCAAATAATTTATTTAATGTATCTTTCTTGACATCCTTCGCAAGCAGAGGATGGAAAAGAAGCTGCTTCAGTTCTGCATTGCCAGTGATGGTATCAGCGATTAAATGAAGCTCTTCTCCAGTTTTTTCAAGGCTGTTTTGTTCAGCGGCTATTTCATAGATGGCGCGACCGTATTTTCTTGCAAGAACTACGTTCTTATCCATGATTATTTACCCGCTTTTTTAGCATCCAGCTTGGCGATGCTTTCTGCGATGAGCCGGTCGTTTGCGTCCGGTGTCATGTTCTTACTGATGATCTTTGCAGCGATTTCGCAGGAAAGGTCAGCTACCTGAGCCTTCAGATCTTCGAGAGCGTCCTTGCGTTCTCTTTCGATCTGCTGGGTAGCCTGGTCCTTGGACTTCTGAATAGCTGCATGTGCTTCGTCAATCTGTGCCTGCGCCTGTACTTTGGCTTCCTTGACTGCCTTGTCTACGATCTCCTGTGCTCTGACTTCTGCGTCACGGAGCTGAGCTTCATAGCTTTCTTTCAGCTTTTCAGCATCTGCTCTGTTGTTTGCGGCAGAATCCAGATCATTTTTAATGTGCTGCTTGCGTTCGTCCAGCACTTTAATGATCGGTTTGTAGCAGAAATGGCCCAAAATGGCAACAAAGATGAGGAAGTTAACGATCTGAATCAGCAGTGTACCGTTAATGTCTACCAATGAGCTCCCTCCTTAGTGAAATAACTCAATCGTTATGAATTATTATCCAAGGAATGGGTTAGCGAATACGAGGACAATAGCGATGACGATAGCAATAATCGGAATAGATTCGATCAGACCGATAGCAACGAGCATGTTGGTGAAGAGTGTGCCTGCCATTTCAGGCTGACGGGTCATGCCTTCGAGAGCAGCGCGTGCTGCACGGGAGTCGGAGAATGCTGCTGCCAGAGAAGCGCATCCAGAGATGATTGCTGCTGCAATAAGAGAGTACTGAACGATAATGGCCTGTTCCATAATGATTAATTCCTCCTGAGGATAATTTGAATTTTCCGGGTCATCCGGATGATTTTAAGTACCGTTTGGACGGACGGCGCCGTGTTAAACGAAATAGATTGCCGGTTTACGCAGACGGCGCTGCCATGGACGATCACAAACTATGTTTCAGATACACAGAAGACAACGTTGTGAAAATGTATGCCTGAATAACCCCTACAAAGACGCTGAATGCGATCCAGATGATCGGTATGAGCCAAGGGGCCAGAGCGTACAGCAGTTCCAGAAGAATTTCGCCGGCCAAAATGTTGCCGAATAGACGCATAGCCAGCGTAACTGGTCTTGAAATTTCCTCTACCAAGTTGATGAGGACGAAAACCGGGAATGGCTCAAAGAAATGCTTGACCCATTTGCCTACGCCCTGATTGGCAATATACAGAGCGTGAATCAGGATAGTGACCGCGAGCGCCAGGCCCAGTGTCGTATTGATATCACTGGTCGGTGATGCTGTCATGTGGTCCGTCGGCAGAAGCCCGAGCTGGTTAGCTGTCAAGATGAACAGGAACAGCGTCAGCAGAGCCGGCACTACCTGTCTGTACTTCGGTCCGACGTTCGTCTTGAACTGGTCAAGAAGTGCTTCAATGAGGATTTCAACACAGTTCTGCACTCCGGTTGGAACCAGCTTCTTCCCGCGGGATGCGGCAAAGACAACAAGGAAAACAATAAGTGCAGTCAGCCATGTTGTAAAAATGGTGTCCATGTTGACCTGCATCCCTAGCAGCTGTTGTACAGCATGCGTACCTGTATGAAGATGCATGATCTCACCCCCTCTCTCTTACTGGAATGTCAAGAAAAAACAATTATTCCTTAATAGCACCAATGATGCGCTCCCCGTAGGTTGCGACCACCAGTGATAGTAAGCCAGCTAAAAAACCTAAAATGTTCAGCGGCGTGAATATCACGACGAGAACGCTAAGCAGGATTTCCAGAATAAAGCGGCCGGACGCAAATCCCGCTATGCGGCGGCCGATGAAAAAAATATCTCTGCCGGTCTCCGTCCAGTCAAGATATTTCTTCCTTAGGAACAGGAAAAAGGCAGCGTGAAAAAGAGCCGCCAGCGAAAAAGCGACACTAACCCGCCACCCCCAGATCAACTGAGTGACGATCCCGCCAACAGCGGCGAGAACCAGCAGAAGATATGTAATTTTCTTTGTGTAATCCGGAAATGCAGAATCACAGTTCATTTTCAGTTTATTTCCCCAGCATCTGTTTCACGACGGACCAGAGTCCGCTGGCGGCACCTACAATGGACAGAACAATCAATCCGAAGGGCTTCGTGCCAAAATACTCATCACATTTAAGCCCAAGCCAGACGCCCACGCCGATCGACGACAGCAATGTGAATCCGGCGCCCGTAGCTACAGCTATACTATGGAGAGCATCAAAATCAGAAACAGGTTTGTTTTTCTTCTTCGGCTTCTCATCCATATTCGCTCCGGAACGGGATTATCTCATCAAATTGCGCCCCTTCAGTAATGAACAAGACGCAAAAAATTATTTATACTGTTTCAGTATATCATAATGATTCTTTATTGGCTATAAATTTCATAGGTTTTTTGTCGCTGATTCTTTCCTTCCAAAGTAAATAATCAACGATGCGTGCTGCAGATTTGCCGTCGCCATATGGATTGACGGCTTCTGCCATTGCTTTGTATTCTTTTTCATCGGTAAGAAGCTTGTACGCCGTCTGGAATACTTTTTCCTCATCCGTGCCGACTAAGCGGACCGTGCTGGCTTCGACGGCTTCGGGTCTTTCGGTCGTGTCTCGAAGGACGAGGACCGGTTTCCCGAGGCTCGGCGCCTCTTCCTGGATTCCGCCGGAATCGGTGAGGACGATGGCAGCGCGCGCCATGAGGTTTGTGAATGGTTCATATTCCATCGGGTCGACGAGATGGATGCCCGGAACTCCTTCGAGTTCTTCGGAAACAGCTTCGCGTACGAGCGGATTCCTGTGAACCGGGAAGACAACTTCCGTATCCGGCACGGATTCCACAAGGCGGCGGAGCGCTCTGTAGACGTGGTGCATGGGGTCGCCCAGGTTTTCTCTTCGATGCGTCGTCACGAGGATGACTCTCTTGTGTTCTTCAATGGCTTCGATTTCCGGATCTTCGAAATGGTAATCCTTCTTGACGGTTGTAAGGAGCGCGTCGATGACGGTATTGCCTGTTACGAAAATGGAATCATCGCTCTTGTTTTCACGGAGAAGGTTCTGACGGGCTGTTTCTGTCGGTGCGAAGTTCACATTAGCAAGGACGCCTGTCAGCTGGCGGTTCGCTTCTTCCGGGAACGGGGAAAGAAGATTTCCCGTGCGCAGGCCTGCTTCGACGTGTCCGATGCGGATCTGCTGGTAGAAAGCGGCAAGAGCGGCCGTGAAGGTCGTCGTCGTGTCGCCGTGGACAAGGACGTAATCCGGTTTTTCCTTCTTCAGTACATCTTCCAGGCCGCGGAGGACGCGGGCGGTGATGTCATAGAGAGACTGTCCGCTCTTCATGATGTCGAGATCATAGTCGACAGGCAGTCCGAAGAGGTCGACGACCTGATCGAGCATTTCCCTGTGCTGGGCGGTCAGGCAGACCTTGGTATCAATTTCTTCATGCTTCAGCAGTTCCCTGACAACGGGCGCCATCTTGATGGCTTCCGGTCTGGTGCCGAATATCGTCATTACCTTTAACATATCCCTTATCTCCCTTGATTCCGGTCGCCCGGATTTATTTCAGTGCCGGCTTTTCTTCCGGCCCTTTCGACTTGGATTCTTTACCCTTTTCTTCTTTTTCCTTCTTCATTTTCATCTGGTAAGGGGAAGGAACGATTTCCTTCATGACCCCGAGTTTCCTTGCCCAGAGGATGAAGAGGATGAGAGCAGCTGCCACGATGGCAATCCCTGCCCAGAGGCTCAGGTGGATGACAACGAGAGCGATGCAGGAGAAGAAGGCGGTCAGTGCGTACATGATGAGGACGACCTGCTTCTGATTGAGGCCCTTGGCAAGGAGCCTGTGATGCAGGTGGTTCTTATCCGGCGAGAAAATCGGAACGCCGCTGCTCTTCCTGCGGACGATCGCAAGAAGCGTATCCGTGATCGGCACGGCAAGCGCAACGAGCGGAACGATCAGGACGGCAGCCGCAGCTGTCTTCATAGATCCCATGACGGAAACAGCCGCAATGATGTAGCCCAGGAACATCGAGCCCGTATCTCCCATGAAAATCTTAGCCGGGTTGAAGTTGTACTGCAGGAATGCCAGGCATGCGCCGGTCATGGCGACCATGGCTGCCGCTGCTGTCCACTGTCCCATCTGGAAAGCCAGAAGGGCGATGGCAATGGATGCGATCGTCGCAATCCCGGCAGCAAGGCCGTCGAGCCCGTCGATCAGGTTCACCGTATTGATGAAGCCGATGATCCAGAAAATCGTAAGCGGGATGGAAATGACAGCCGGCAGGTAGACGATGCCATGCCATGGCACATTGATCCAGTCAATATTGATGTTGAAAATCACGACAGGAATCGCTGCCGCAATGATCTGCCCCAGAAGCTTGACCTTCGGGCGCAGGGAAACGACGTCGTCCGCAACGCCGACAATGATCAGGAACGTAGCGCCGGCCATGATGCCGACCATCTCATACGTAAAACCGATCGTCGTGATCGCAGAGACCATGAAGCCCGCGTAAATCGCAAGGCCTCCGAGCCGGGGTACCAGCCCGTGATGCACCTTCCTGGCGTCAGGCTTGTCTACGGCTCCGATGCGGATGGCGAAGTTCTTCACGACAGGCGTCAGTACGAACGTGACGGCAAGCGCGACAAGAAACGTGAACGCATAAGCGAACAACGTAACACCTCCTAAAAAAAGACATTTCAAGTCCATTCTACCACAGAGCGCGGTCAAGAGAAATGAGAAAAACATACGCTTTTTAAATTTCTTTTTCCAAAAAGACAGGAAACATCGGATTTCATTTGCCTTTTCTCCTATCCATGAATACCGCTTTCCCGATAAAATCATAGCATGCAATGTAATTTTGATAATTCTTATCAAATTCTAATTGAAATATATTTTCAAAATCGAAAATTATATGATATACTCTCTTTGAAGGCAAATCCGGATGTACGGATTCTGATTTGTCCTCACAATTAGCAGCCTCTTACGTTTCTCACATAAGAGGTTCACTCCTTATATCCCTTTTCCTTTGTTTTATTTTTGGGGACCGGCGCGAACCGGTCCTCTTTTTCTTTGTCCAAAAGTTGATGAATCCTTCTTCCCATAACCTCCCCGTCATCGTTTTCGCTTTCTGATTGATGAATATGGATTTCCTTTATTTATTATTATCTACTATGTATAATATAAAGCAGGGATGTAAAAGAAATGCAAAAGGGCTGCAGCAGAATGTGAAATCATCCTGCTGCAGCCCTTTCTTTTATTCTTCTATGCCCATATGTTTCAGGACTCTGTCCATGAAAGCGCGGAAGAGGGGGTCCATGGTTTCCGGGTCCATGTTTTCCGGATGCCACTGGACGGCGGCAAGGAGGTCGCCTTCTTCGCTTTCGACGGCTTCGATGACGCCGTCTCTTGTCCTTGCGGCCGGGCGGAGGCCCTGGGCGAGTTTCTTGATGCCTTCTCTGTGGCGGGAGTTGACGTAGAGGCCCTCGCCTAAGATGTCCATCAGTCTTGTATCTTTCTCAACTTCGATATAGTGCGTCGCGATATTTCCCGGTGCTCTCTGCATGTGCTGGATGAAGGCGCCTGAATTCTGCGACTGCATGTCCTGCCAGAGGGTGCCGCCCAGAGCGACGTTCAGGATCTGCAGGCCGCGGCAGATGCCGAGGATCGGTTTTCCTGCCTTGATGCATGCCTGTATGAGGTCGATTTCGAACTTATCTCTCTTCTCATACGTCGGCCCAATGCTCCAGATCGGATCTTCATGGTAGAAGCGCGGCGTCGGATTCGGGCCGCCTGGAAGGACGAGGGCATCGAAGGTGCCGACGAGTTCTTCTGCTTCCGCATAGTCATTGTATGGAAGGATTACGGGAAGGAATCCATTGCGTCCCAGCGCGTCGATCAAAGGTCTTGGCGCATAGTCCGCCATTTTCTGATTGATTGGCTTCATTTCAGCCAGAAGTGTATCGGCCGTAACGGC
>NZ_FR896423.1:12681-25552 GCF_000435155.1 Dialister sp. CAG:357
CGTAACGGCCACGATTGGTTTTCTCATTTTAACCTCCGTTCCCTTGTAGGGGGCTTTTCCGTTCATTATACAGCAAAACGAAGAAAATGAAACTATAACTTGCGCAACAAAAAAGGATGCACCGCAAATCGTGTGCATCCTTTTCCCGCTTCTTATCAAACCATATCCAGATTCTTCGCAATCTGGCCAAGAACGCCCTTGAAAACTTTCAAATCGCTCTCTAATACGCCTTCATAGAAGGACTGGTCGAGTGTCTTGGCAGCCTGCAGGCTTGCCTTTTCGACCTGTTTTGCCTTCTCGGTCATGTACAGTCTGTACTTTCTTGCATCTTCCGGCACGCGTTCCTTGCGGATCAGGCCGTTGTCGATCATGGATTTGACCATGACAGTAATGGTCGGATTCGTCAGGTGCAGATGTTCTTCCAGTGTCTTCTGGGTGACAACATCTTTTTTATGCGTGGAAAGGTAAGCGATAATCAGCGACTGACGTGCGGTCAGGCCGAACTTCTTCATGATGCCCGACTGACGAAGAAGCATACGCTTGTGCACCTGACCCAGGTTGTAGGTCAGCCCCAGCTTGTCGCTGTTGTTCAGATCTTCCGCTCTTAAATGAATCTGTTTCTTCATAGCTCTCACCCTTTCGATTATTGATTAACGCTCCATAAGGATAGGTATCCGGTCATGCGCTCTGGTCCATAGTCATGTAAATATGCAAATCATTCTTATAAAACAATTACAATTATTATACTACGTTCCCCCGAATTAAAAAAGGCGGATTTCATGATTGTCATGAAGTCCCCTGTCACCGGGCCCGGCTTTTGTCAGGCATTCCACGATAATTCTATGGGATCCGAGGCAACGGGAAGACCGCCTTCCGTAACGGTCCACCGGTCATCACGGCCGATTTCAGCGGAATACTCATGTTGACCCATGCGTATCTGAAAATAAACACGTCCATTCGATTCCCTTCTATAGACTGAGAACCGGTGATCCGTGACGCGGCAGCTTCCCTGCCAGACGACGTTCATGTTCTGCCGGATGATCAGAAACATCCTCGCGCCTTCTGTGTACTCATGAAATTCCGTCAGACGGCCGAAACCGTCATTAAAGAAAAACGTAGTCTCCTGCTTTCCCGTCCCGTCTTCCGTGAAGAGTGAACGAGTGCTGAATTCCTGATTTCCTTTTTCTTCCAGATCGTAAGCGGAATGAGCAATCACCGCCCTGTCCCCCGCCGCTTCTGCCTGCGTCCCGGCTGCTGCCAGGCCAAGTATTAGCACGATGCTCCATACACAGCGAAATTTCATGCATACCTCCTGCATGATTGGTATATAAGTATACTGTATATATTATAAAACATCGAACGCGCTATAGGAAGAAAAATATACGATTTATTCACAGCGGATAAAAACCGCCAAAACATAGCTATCTATTATATATTTCACGTTTTCTTGTAATGGGGTATAAATAGATTTTATACAATGTGAAATCCTTTTGCACGTGATATCCTGCATCTTGCCCCTTGATCGTTGACAAATTTAAATTTCCCTAAATTGAGTCATTGTCAACACGGTCAATTCTGTCATTCTCAAAATGTGAGGCGCATCTGGTACCAGGTGACATTCCCGTGGGAGGAGTTTGATTTTCCTTCATTTTCAAAGCCGAACTTTGCGTAATAGTGAATGAGCTCTTCTTTGCAGGTGAGAACGATTCCTTTCCTGCCCTGTTTTTTCGCGTCTTCTTTCATGGCTTCGATGAGGCGGCCGGCAAGACCAAGTCTCCGATAGGATGGGAGTGTGTTCAGCCCGAATATCATCTGCCAGTCCCCCGCTTCATCATGGAGGGAGGCATCGGCATACATCTCATCCCTAAGGTCTTTCTCATTTGTCACCATGCCGTCAATGAAGCCGGTCAAAATTCCGTCCGCATAAAGAAGGAAGAAATGGGAAGGATAGACGGAAAGGCGCGCAGCGATTTCTTCAGCCGTGGCAGCTTCTGCCGGCGGAAAGCATGCAGTCTCAACGTCCGCTAAATCCGCGGCATCGTCTGCTTTCCCTTTTCTTATCATGATTTCCATCATTCATAACCTCCGCCAAACATTAATACATCTCGTATTATAGGTATGTATTCAGATACCCCATGGGTTATAATATACGTTTCATTTATATTGTATAAAATTTTATTATATCGCTTATGCATTTTTGCTATTAAAAATCATCCATTTTGAGTTTGTGGGTTTGTGCTTTAGTCACTCAAATTTCTCTTTGTGTGACGTTCCGTCAAAAGGTAAATCAATGGTACGACGACGAGTGTCAGAAGCGTCGAGGTTGTGAGACCACCGATCAGGACGACGCCCATGGACTGGCGGAGCTCTGCGCCGGCGCCAAGGCCGAGGGCGACAGGTAGCATGCCGAGGATGGTCGAGAGTGTTGTCATGCAGATCGGACGAAGACGGAGCGAGCACGCTTCAAGGATCGCAGACTTCACATCCTTACCCCTGTCTCTTGCCTGGTTGGCATAGTCGACAAGGAGGATGGCATTCTTCGTGACAAGGCCGAGCAGCATCGTGAAACCGATGAGGGACATCATGTTTGCCGTCTGGTTGGCCAGAAGGAGCGCAAGCACGGCACCGATGACCGCGAAAGGAAGACTCATCATGATGACAAGCGGCTGGCGGAAGCTTTCAAATTCTGCACCGAGCACCATGTAAATAAGGATGATGGCAAGGATGACGGCTTTTGCAATTTCTTTGAAGACGCGGCCCATCATGTCCGAGTCGCCGATCAGCTTGTAATTGTAGCCGATTTCCATATTCATATCCGGAATAATCTTGTTCTGGATTTCACTCAGCAGTTCACCGGAAGAAATGCCGGCAGCATTCGCATAAACGGCAATCTGTCTCTGGCGTCCTTCGCGGCCGATACGGGTCGGGCCCGAGGAGAGCGTGACATCGGCAATATCACCCAGGCGGACGAAGGTGCCGTTCGTCGTGGAGACGCGAAGGTTCTGCACGTCGGAAAGCGTCCTTCTGTCGTCCTTTCCCATCTGGAGGATGATATCGTAGTCATCGTTTCCGATCGTGTAGGAATGACTCGTGCTCTTGCCCTGGAAGGCATACTGCACGACTTTGCCGACTTCTGTATTATCAAGGCCCAGCTGGCTTGCCTTGAGCTGATTCAGGCGAACAACGATTTCAGGCTCCGGAGAGATGCCGACGACTTCGACATCCGTTGCACCCGGCACCTGGCGGATGCGTTCGGCAAGATCGTTCGCATACCCCGTCAGTTTCTTCAAATCACTTCCGCGAAGGCCGATCTGGACAGGACGCGGATCATTGCGGCCGCCCTGGTTTGTGACGACACCGACCTGCATCGTGCCGATGTCCGAGAATTTCTTTCTAAGGTCTGCCATGATTTCCGTCATGGAGCGGTCTCTTTCATCGAGCGGCTTCAGCTTGATATTGATGCCGCCTTCATTGACAGGCGTTCTTGTGCCGCCCAGCCACATAGAAGAAACGCGGACTTCCGGCTCTTCCAGAATCGTTTCTTCCAATGGCTTGGACCATTCCTCCATCTGGAGAAGGCCCACGCCCGGAGGCGCTTTCAAGTTGACACGGAATTCACCCGAGTCATAGACAGGCTGCAGCTCAGTCCCTACGAACGGGATGAGGAGCAGGTTGAAACCAAGCGTTGCCACGGCGATGAGGACGATCTTCCACGGACGCTCGACGGCATACATCATGAAACGGTTATAGACAAGACGGATTCTCTCAAACCCGAAATTGAACTTGCGAAGGATCATGCTGACGATTCTCGGCCGTCCCTTGGTACTCACATCAGGAAGCTTCAGCCAGTAGGCGGAAAGCATCGGCGTCAGTGTATAGGCGCAGATCGTCGAGAAGACGACGGCGCAGGCGACGGTCAGCCCGAACTGCTTGAAGTACTGCCCGATTGTCTCACCCATGCTGCCGATCGGCACGAATACCGCCAGAAGGGACATGGATGTGGCAAGGATGGCCAGCATCAGTTCCTTCGTCGCATCGGCAGAGGCAATCTTCGGCCGCTTGCCGAGCTCCATGTGGCGGAAAATATTTTCAACAAGGACGATGGCATCGTCGATCAAAAAACCCACGGCCAGCGAAAGGCCCATGAGGGACATGTTATTCATCGTGAAATCGAGCGTCCGCATCAGGAAGAAGGTCGAGATGACGGACACAGGGATGGCGAGGCCGCCGATGATCGTCGCGCGAAGGTCCCCTAAGAAGAGGTACGTGATGAG
This sequence comes from Dialister sp. CAG:357, assembly GCF_000435155.1. Lineage (NCBI taxonomy): Bacteria > Bacillati > Bacillota > Negativicutes > Veillonellales > Veillonellaceae > Dialister > Dialister sp. CAG:357. Next base: position 16,956 of record NZ_FR896423.1, read on the forward strand.
GAGCGCGAGGAACCCGCCGAAAATGATCGTGTTCCATACGTCCCCTACGTTCTCGCGGATGAAGAGGGACTGGTCATTGATGATATTGACTTTGATATCCGGAGGGAGGTCGCTCTTCTCGATGGCAGAGAGCTCTTCATTGACGCTGTCGATGACATTGACCGTATTCGTCCTCGACTGCTTCCTGACAGACATGAGGACAGACGGCACACCGTTCGTGCGGGAGTACGTTTCTTCGTCTTTCCAAGCATCTTCGACATCAGCGACATCGGTCAGGTAGACCGGCTTCCCGTTGATATTGGCCACGACGATGTTCTTGAAATCATCGATCGTATTGAGCTTGCCCATCGTGCGGACGGTAATTGTATTGTGGTCGTCACGGATCTTGCCGCCCGGGGTATTAAGGTTCGCATTATTGACCTTGGCCAAGATTGTCTGGAAAGAAATGCCGTATGCTTTGAGCTTTTCCGAATTGACATGCACCTTCACTGCGCGGTCGGATGCACCGTGGACATTGACATCAGCAACGCCCTCGACCATCTGCAGGCGGTCGACGACGGAATCATTCAGGAGGCGGCGGATTTCCCCCGTACTCCTTGTGTCCGAAGAAAAGGAATATGTAGCGACAGGGCTTGATGCCGAATCGAAACGCGCAACGACTGGTTCATCGATGTCGTCAGGCAGACGTTTCCTCACGCCTGCCACTTTTTCGCGTACTTCGGACGCCATCTGTCTTGGATCCGTACCAATCTCAAATTCCAGCACCGTCTGGGAATATCCTTCACGGATGGTGCTGGTGATCGTCTTGATGCCAGAGACCTGGCTGATGCGGTTTTCTATAGGTTTGGTGACGAGCGTCTCCATTTCCTCCGGCGCCGTGCCTTCGTAGGTGACGGTGACGGCGACGAGCGGGAGATCGACGTCCGGATAGAGGTCGACGCCAAGCTTCGGGTACGACCACAGCCCGAATACCACGAAGACCAGGATGAACATGGTCGTGAATACGGGCCTGTTGATGAATGTCTTGATCATAGGCTCCCCCTGAAATCAGCCTTCGCCTGATACTTTGACCTGGCCGCCTTCCTTGAACTTATTCTGTCCTCCCGTGATGACCTGGTCCTTCTCTGAAAGGCCCGACAGCACTTCGACAAGGTTCTCTCCGATATAGCCCGTCGTGATGACCTTCCTCACGGCGCGGCCGTCTTCAATGACGTAGACCGTCCTCTGGTCGTCTCTCATGACGATCGCAGACATCGGAATCGTCAGCGCATTGTCCTTCGGGTTCGCCGTGAGCGTCGTATCGGCATACACGCCGCCGCGGAGCCTTCCATCCGAATTGTCTACGGAAACTTCCGCTTCAAACGTGCGGGCAGGCAGCGTCGCCACCGGGCTGACCCTTGTGATGATGCCCTGGACAGTCTTATTGTCCCCGCTCATGGACGGGATATGGATCTCGACAGGATTTCCGACAGCAATGCTCTGGACGTACCCTTCCGGCACATCGATCTTGGCAAGGAGCGTCGAAATATCTGCAATCTGGAAAAGGGCTGTGCCGACCTTGGCATAGTAGCCCTCCTGATAGTACCGTTTCTGGATGATGCCCGGACGCGGCGTCGTCACCCTCGTGCCGCCTGCCTGGGAGTCTGCGGAATTCAGATTTCCCTGTGCTGCATCCAGCTTGCCCTTCGCATTCTCCAGGGCGAACTGCTTATTGTCGAGGCTTTCTTTGGAAATAGCGCCTGCTGCGTAGAGCTTCGTATAACGCGCAAGATCTGCCTGCGCTTTTTCATAATCCGTCTTGGCATCCGCATAGAGCCCTTTGGCATTGAGAAGCGATGCATCCGTATCTGTCCGGTCAAGGATGGCAAGGACCTCGCCCGCGCTGACAGCATCGCCTTCATTGACGAGCACCTGTTCAATGCGTCCGTCCACCTTGGCGGCGACATCTGCCTGCCAGACAGGATCAAGCGTCCCCGAGAAGCGGAACTTTGGGACGATCGTCTTTCTCTCAGGATAAGCCGCCGTCACGACAGCGACCTTCTCCTTGCCGCTTCGGTTCGCCTCGGCTTTCTTCGCCTGGATATTCGCCCAGACGCGCCAGCCGATCAGCGCCAGAATGACCGCGCACACGATGAGCGCAATCGTTGTCTTTTTATTCTTAAAGTCCATGGTCATGCCTCCAGTCAAAAGGCAGCAGCCCGGAGCTGCGAATGCATCAGTTTTATTTATTGTACTATACAAGCCCCTTCTTCCATAGAAGGAAATGGAAATTATTCCATAAAAATTCCATGAAAAAAGAGGATGCACACTTTTCATGCACATCCTCTTCTATTAATTACTGATTACTCTTCGTTACCTCTCCAGATTAAGAGGTGGTACGTTCTTGACTGGCTGGGGAGCGCCCGGTGCCGGAGCATCCTCTTTGGGAACTTCAGCGGGCGGGGTTTCCGGGACAGATGGAGCAGATGGAGCGGAAGGAGCGGATGGCGCGCTGCCATTTCCTTCGGATGCTTTCTTCTGTTCTTCTACGATGCCCATGAACTGTTCGCCAGTGATGGTTTCCTTTTCATACAGGAATTTTGCAAGAGCATCGAGTGTTCTTCTGTTGTTTTCCAGAATCTGGACAGCCTTTTCGTACTGCTTCTTGATGAGGGCAGATACGGCTTTGTCGATTCTTGCCTGAGTTTCAGGCGAGCATGCGAGTGTCGTGTCTCCGCCGAGGTACTGGTTCGTGACGGTTTCCATAGCGACCATGCCGAATTCATCACTCATGCCGAAGCGTGTGATCATGGCTCTGGCAAGGCGGGTAGCCTTTTCGATATCGTTGGAAGCACCGCTTGTGGATGTATGGAATACGACTTCTTCAGCTGCGCGGCCGCCGGTCAGGGTAGCGATCTGGTTTTCCATTTCTTCCTTGCTCATGAGGTAATGGTTGCCTTCTTCGACCTGCATCGTGTAGCCGAGAGCGCCGCTTGTACGAGGAATGATTGTGATCTTCTGGACAGGAGCGGAATGTGTCTGCATGGCAGCCACGAGAGCGTGGCCGATTTCATGGTATGCGACGACGCATTTTTCCTTGTCTGTCAGGATCGCATGCTTCTTCTGGTAGCCTGCAATGACGACTTCGATGGATTCTTCCATGTCTTCCTGCGTTGCGACTTTTCTGTGGTCGCGGACAGCGCGGAGGGCTGCTTCGTTCACGATGTTCGCAAGCTCAGCGCCGGATGCGCCGGAAGCCATGCGCGCTACTTTGTCATAATCAATATTCGGAGCTGTCTTGATCTTGGCAGCATGAACCTTGAGGATTTCCACGCGGCCCTGAAGGTCTGGGAGGACGACCGGCACCTGGCGGTCGAAACGGCCCGGACGGGTCAGTGCGGGGTCGAGGGATTCCGGACGGTTTGTTGCCGCCAGAATGATGACGCCTGTGTTTTCTTCGAAGCCGTCCATCTCGGTGAGGAGCTGGTTCAGCGTCTGTTCACGTTCATCATTGCCGCCGATGGAGGTCGCGCCTCTCTTCTGGCCGATGGCATCGATTTCATCGATGAATACGATACATGGTGCTTTTTCCTTCGCCTGCTTGAAGAGGTCTCTGACCTTGGCTGCGCCCATGCCGACGAACATTTCTACGAATTCAGAACCGGAAATGGAGAAGAACGGTACGTTCGATTCCCCTGCGACTGCCTTGGCCAGCATGGTCTTGCCTGTGCCTGGCGGTCCGACGAGGAGGATGCCCTTCGGCATCTTCGCGCCGATTTCCTTGTACTTGGACGGATTGTGGAGGTATTCGACGACTTCCTGCAAGCCTTCCTTCGCTTCATCTTCACCGGCTACATCGGCAAAGCGGATGCCGTCTGTCGGTTTGACGAAGATCTTCGCATTGGATTTGCCGAGGCCGAACTGCATGGCTCCCGGTCCGCCTCCCATGTTTTTCATGAAACGCTTATTCATGTACTGGCCGATCCAGAAGAAAATCAGGATCGGGAGTACCCAGCTGAGCAGGATGGAAAGGATCGGGTTCATCTTGTCCACGATCTGTCCGGTGAATGTGACGCCGGAATCATGCAGACGGCTGACGAGCTGCGGGTCATTCATGAGAGCTGTCTTGTAAGTCTGCTTCGTGTCGCCCTTTTCCGTAAAGAGGATCTGGTCCTCATCCACTTCGACCTTGTCGATCTTCTTCTCATCCGTCAGGTTCATGAATGTCGAGTAGTCGACTTCCTTCACCTGCTGTTCACGCCATGCAGGCATGACCGCGGAGTTGAACAGAATCACCAGAAGGAAGATGATGACGTAGTACATCAAGACTGGCTTCTTCGGTGATTTCACCTCATTCATATTATTCATGGCTTTCCTTCTTTCCTTTACCTTCCACACCGAACAGGAATATGGTCTCCCAATAATCCGCCATCATCGCCGAAGCGATCCGGCCCCGGCTTTCTGCTTCAAACAAAGCGGCCATCTCGCCGCCGAAAATTTCCGCCATCACAGCGGCCGGCACATCGACGCGAAATTCGCCTCGCTGCTGGCCCTTCAGGAAAAATGCTCTCATCCTGTCGTCATACGAGCAGCGGCATGTGTCCACGCAGCTGTTGCCAGGAAGAGCCGAGCGGCAGAGGAACATCAGGTACTCGCGGTTGTCGCAGCACCAGCGCATCATTTCCGAAAGCGCATTGCGGCTCGTGATATCCTTCTCCGTAATGGCAAAAAGGCCTTCGACGACCTCTTCAGCCCTTTCCGTCAGGATTTCTTCTAAATGGTCTTTGGATGAATACACCCTGTAGAATGTCGCTTTGCTGATCCCGGCCGCCGCTGCCAGATCCCTGGCAGAGCCTCCCGGTTTCGTACAGAGCGCGGAAGCCAGCTTCTTCAATTCGTTTTCTCTCGTCCCCGTTTCCATAAAACACCTCTCTCATTTGCAACTATACTGTATCAAATAAGACACTTCTGTCTTAGATGAGACAATCATATCATACACATTGAAATGAGTCAATAGTGTCTCATGTGAAACTTGAGAGTCTTTTTTGAGACCCTCAGCTCTTGATGTGGAAGAAGTCTTCTGTGTTCTTTTTCGCTGCTTCGAGAAGCGGATCGAGGCGCACCTGCATGTACCTGGCAAGCGTTTCTGCCACGTAGGTAATGTTCTGCGGCACGTTCGTCCTTGGCAGGTGGTAGCCCCTCGGTGTGAGGTACGGCGCATCCGTCTCGATCATCACGCGGTCCAAAGGCAGGATGGAAACAGCGTCCTGCAGAGCCTCCCCGCGCCTTTCATCGCAGATCCATCCCGTGATGCCGATGTAGAAGCCCATATCGAGGAAGCGCTCAAGCGTTTTCTTGTCCCCCGTATAGCAGTGGACGATTGCACGGCGGCAGAGATCCTCATGGCCCTTGAAGCAGGCAATGAAATCATCCGCTGCATCCCTTTCGTGAAGGAAGAGCGGCTTTCCCGTTTCCTCAGCCACATCCAGAAGCTCTTTGAAGAAATGGATCTGGTTCTCCTTCTTCGAATACATGTGATCGTAATCAAGGCCCGTCTCTCCGACAGCCACGATTTTCGGATTCGTCATGACAAGCTCTCTGACGCGCTCAACATCTTCTTCCTTCGCCGTATCGGCGCTGTGCGGATGGATGCCCGCCGTGCCCCATACGTCATGATTTTTCACAAAATCTGCCACCAGCTCATTCTCACGCGCTTCCGAGCCGGTCAGGATGCAGCGCACCCCGGCCTCTTCCGCATTCCGTATGATCTTCTCCGGGTCCGGGAAGGAACGGGTGAACAGGTTCAAACCGATATCATAATATTTCGTTTCCATAATTCCTCCTTTTTTATTATTTTACCATGACATGAGGAAATCGTAAGAAACAGAGCCTTGCCGATTTGTATGGAAATAAAAAAGAACTGCGAGAAATGGTCATCCCATCTTTCACAGTCCTTTTATTATAAACTACTTATCATCTTTCTTTTCATCCGGCTTCATTCCCACATGCTTGTTTTTGCAGGGGTGCTTGTCCGAGCTCAGATTTTCAAGCTTCTGCTCGCGGTCATAGAGGGTTACATAGTACAGGTTGCCGTAGAATGCATTGTGGCGCAGGCGCCCGATGATTTCCACTTCCCTCACTCTGCCGTCCTTCGTGACGATGCGGTGGTTGACGAAGTGAATATTGTTCTTGTTCTTCTCAAGATGCGTCTGTCTCTTGATTTCCGAGCGGACATACTGGAGGTCTTCGGTATAGATGAGCTTCCAGACAGCGGTCCTGGTGTACTTCATGAAATCGTCCCAGTCCGTGCATCCGAAGAAATCGATGGCCATGTGGCTCGCAAAGAGAAGCTTGCCGCTCTTGTCTGCCTTGTAGACGATCATGGCACCAGGCATGCCGTTTGCCATATCGCTCAGGTTGAAGCCGAACTGGAAACGGTGGCGGAGTTCCGTCAGGGAAGAATCAAACTTCCTCCAGCCGGACTTGCCGTCGATCTTCGCGCCGTAGAGGGCGAAGTCTGCCTTGATGCAGAGGTTGCCGTAGTTGCTTCCCTGTTCAGGGTATGCAGCGCAGCCAAGCGACGAAGTGAAATGGATTTCCTTGTCGTTGAAACCGAAGATATGCGGTTCTTCCGTGAAGCGGCGCATATCATTGAAAACGCCTTCCTTATTATTGTAAGGACAGAAGATGACGAATTCATCGCCGCCGTTTCTGGTGATGATCGCATTGGCACTGAAAATGCGCTTCATGTCGCGGACGAAGGTCTTCAGTGCAAGATCCCCTGCCGCATGACCGTAGACGTCGTTGATGATTTTGAAATTATCCACGTCGACGGCAATGACCATCGCCGATTTTCTCGGGTTCGTACGCAGGTACTTGTCGACGGCGATGTCGCCGCCCTTTCTGTTGAATACGCCTGTCAGCGCATCTGTCTCGCCGATGAAGCGGAGACGCTTATTTCTCTGCCAGAGCCATGCAATGATGAATGTGGTGATGAGGCCTGCCCATGTGGAAATGAAGAGCAGCCAGAAGTTCACCCATCCGCCTGTCGGATGCATGATGAGGCGCCATTCGTCCCCATCGACGGTGCCGGAGGACTGGATCGTGCTCCATGCATCGATCGCCCTGTGCGTCGAGTTCTGATTCGTGTCGATCAAAGTGTACTCGGACTCACCATAGCCTTTTCTCATCAGCGTATAGACGATGCCCATCTGGTCGAGGCGGTCGATATTCGCCTCGTGGACGAGCTTGTCCTGGTCGACTGCTACCACGATGTAGCCCCAGAAGGATTTATCGGCAGTCCTGTCCATGAAAACAGGACGGACGACTGCCATACCCGTCGTGCCGTCTGCCATAGGAACGCCGGATTCAATGACGACGACATCCTGCGCTCTTCCATAAGCTGCGCGCTTGGCAAACTGGTTCTCTCCGAAAAGGTTGAAACCGGAAAGCACACTGCCGCTTTGCGGATAGATTGGGCGCACCTGTCCGTCCGGCGCCGTCTGGATCTCTATTTCACGCAAAGACTGGCTCATCGAGTAGAAGTAGAGATTACGCATGTAATCCCCCGGGGGAAGTCCCCTGTTCTCCATCAAATGGTCCTCGATGGCCGCTGAAATATTGATATACCTGTCCATGGCGCGGTTCAGACGCAGGATTTCTGCATCCGCGATCTGCTGCATCCAGTTCTGTAGGGTTTTTTCCTCCTGGACATAGAGAGCCCAGTCGAAGACAATCGTGCAGAGCAAGCCGATAATAATGATCGGCAAGTAAAAGAAGAAACGAAACCTTTTGAATTTGTCCATTTCTCTATTCTCCGCTTGTCAATTTATCAAAAAGGAATACTCCGTATTGCTGAAATAATAAACAAAAAATATACTGATTTATTAGAAAATATTATATCAGTTTTTATCGAAAATTGCTATATGTTAGATTTTCTTCAATAAGCTCTACTATGCTTAAAATTTTATAGATTTCTATTAATATAGATTTGAGTTTATTGTTAGTTTATATTTGGAAATAGTATGAATTATTATTGATTTTCATAATTTTTGTAAAATCGTATTCACTTTTCTGAATTCGCGATATATAGATTTCTCGCGTTTTCCGGGACTTAATGAAAATTTTTAGCGCTTTAAAGCATTCCCTGAAAACTTCGGTTTCTTCAAGCTTTATCGCAGCTTTGAGAGTGGGACTGGAAATTTTTCACAAAAAATGATATGATTACTTAGTAACTGAATATGCGGGTGTAGTTCATCGGTAGAACGCCAGCTTCCCAAGCTGGACAGGAGGGTTCGACTCCCTTCATCCGCTCCATGAAAAGCCAAGGAGGGCCCGACGGGTCCTCTTTTTTCTGTTATATCTATCTTGCAATTGTTCAAAAATAAATTGTTAACTCTTTATTCTTTGAATCTGATGAGAAAATAGGTTTACAATTCTTGTCAGCCCTGGAAAATATACTTTTTCTCAAAGAAATGAGCAAAAGCTGCTCCTTTTCTCCTTACAGAAATTTGACAAAATTTTTCTTGACACTCTTCGGTGATAGATGTACACTACTTTTATAGGAGAGCACTCCTTAGAGCATTTCCATAAGTACATAAGAGCGACAAGGGCGTCCG
>NZ_FR896423.1:25596-28559 GCF_000435155.1 Dialister sp. CAG:357
GCAGTGCCGGACGCCCTTCTTCGTGGAGCAGAGCGGTCCGCTTCGTGCGGAAGCTCTGCCCCCTTTTCTTATGTAAAGCTCTGTTTTGCTATAAGGAAAAGTTATCCATTTCTATCAAATCTATCTATTTCATTTACAGGAGGCTTGCAAAATGAGAAAGGAACATGATTTTCTGGGAGAGAAACTCGTACCTGATGAGGTATATTACGGCGTGCAGACGATGAGAGCCATGGAAAATTTCCAGATCACCGGCGCGCAGCTTGACCCGGATTTCATCCAGTCCATGGCTGTCGTCAAAAAAGCTTCCTGCCTGACCAATCTGAAGACAGGACGGATGGATCCCGTAATCGGGGACGCCATCATACGCGCAGCGGATGAAATCATCGAAGGAAAACTGCTCGACCAGTTTCCTTTGGATCCCATCCAGGGCGGCGCCGGCACATCCGTCAATATGAACATGAATGAAGTCCTCTGCAACCGCGCGCTCGAACTACTCGGCTATCCGAAGGGCCGCTATGACATCATTTCACCGAACAACCATGCAAACATGGCGCAGTCGACGAACGATGTCTTCCCGACCTCGATCAAGGTCTGCCTCGTCAGGAAGGCATACCGCCTGATGGATGCGCTTTCTTCCATGGCAAGAGGCTTCGATGAAAAGGGAGAAGCATTCAAGGACGTCATCAAGATGGGACGCACGCACCTCCAGGACGCTGTGCCGATCACTCTTGGCGAGGAAATGGATTCGTATGCCGTTGCCGTGCGCCGCGGGATCCGCCGCATTTCCCTTTCCCTTTCTTCTCTGGAAGCGCTCAACATGGGAGGCACCGCCGTCGGCACCGGGCTCAATGCAGAACCGGAATACATCCGCCTCTTCCCGGAAATCCTTTCCCGGCTGACCGGCTTTTCCTTCAAGACAGCGGACAACCTGATCGACACGACGAATACGACAGACTGCTTTGCCGATGTCTCCGGCGCGCTCAAGGTCGTTTCCCTTTCCCTCATCAAGATTGCCAATGACATCCGTCTCATGGCATCCGGCCCGCGCTGCGGCCTCAATGAACTGAAGGTGCCCGCCCGCCAGCCCGGTTCCTCGATCATGCCAGGCAAAGTCAATCCGGTCATTGCCGAAGTCCTCGACCAGACCTGCTACCAGGTCATTGGGAATGACCTTACCCTGACACTGGCCGTCGAAAACGGGCAGCTCGAACTGAACGTCATGGAGCCGGTCCTTTCCTTCAACCTTTTCCACTCCTTCCTCTACCTCACGAATGCAGTCACCACATTCACTGAGAAACTGCTGAAGGACCTCGAGGCGAATGAAGAGCAGTGCAAGAGCTGGGTCGACCACAGCGTCGGCGTCATCACAGCGCTCCTCCCGCATATCGGCTACGAAAAGTGCGCCGCGACTGCGAGGGAAGCTTACACGACAGGACGGCCCGTGCGGGAAATCCTCCTTGCAAGGAAGCTCCTCTCTGAAAGCGCGATCCAGAAAATTCTCTCGCCCTATGAGATGACCCATCCGGGCATCGCAGGCGGCAAGGACGCGCTGGCCCGGTAAGACTTACGAATCATTGATTCATCGTATATAATAGAATAAGAATAAAATAAAGGAATGTGGATGAAGAGTTCTTCTTTCACATTCTTTTATTGTGTATCGTGCATTACGGTTTGCACTTTTGAACGAAAGTCATTAAAATAATAACCATACTTCCGAAAGAGACAAGAAAAGAGGGGAATTCATGAAACTACGCGATAATCACCATATCGTACTGACCACGCCGGACATCGACCGGTGTCTCCGCTTTTATCATGATGTCCTTTCCATGGAAGCGCATGAAAAAGACGGGCAAATCTGCCTATACTTCGGTTCCTGTGAAATCACGCTGAAAAAAGGACTGACGGACTTTACTCCGAGCGCTGTGCGCATGGGCATCATCAATCTCTGCCTCATCACGGACGATCCGATGGAAGACGTGCTCCGCGAGCTGGAAGAACGCCATGCACCGCTTGTGACCGGCATCGTCGATAGAAACGGCGCCCGCGGACCGATGAAGAGCATCTACCTCATCGACCCGGATGGAAATTTCATAGAAATCGCACGCTATGCGGACAAGACGCTCCGCAAGAAGCCGCACTTTATAGATGAGGACGAGCTCGCAAGCGAATGAGCCCGTCCTGTTTTATTGGGAAAGGAACACTATGACACCTCATCAGGCCAATCTGTTTTTCATTGCCGAATACGTCCTCTCCATCCTGATTCTCGCCTTCTCGGCATACAGGAAGAACGCATTCGACTGGAGAAAGACCATACGAAGGAAAACATTCATCAAAAGGATGCTCTTCCTTATCCCCGTCGCCCTCATTGCCATCGGCATCATGACAGCGGCTTATCTGCTCCAGCTGCCGCAGATGACGACGCTCGTCATCATCACAGGCGCGCAGCTCTTCCTGACGCTCATTGCGAACGTCATCCTCTTCTCCTCCTGGTTCCAGCGCTACCGCGTCTACCCCAGGGGAAAGGAACTCGCCGCCGTCGTCGTCCTGATGTACGCCGTCGCCGACCTCTTCATGCCCTCAGGCATCAAGTACGGCGTCCTCGTCGTGGGCATCCTCGTCGGCTGCCTCCTTCCGGACTCATGGAAAGTAGACGACTAAAAATCCCGATCATCTGCAAAAAAGCATCTCCTCAAAACGCGCAGCTGCCGCGCCGGGGAGATGCTTTTGTCTTTGATAATACACATAAAAAAGTACCTCGTCGCCAACGCGTAGCGAATAACGCGTCTATGGTGACAGAGGTACCCTTTGAAGTCAGTATAAAAGAAATGGTGACAAATATCAAGAGACCATTTTACTGGATGACGTAGGTGCCGTTGTCTTCGAGGGTGCCTTTGAGACCGAAGAGGGCAGCTGCTTCGTTGGCATTAACATAGAGGGAGCCGCCTTTGGAGATGCCCGGTGCT